>NZ_JBJNWI010000005.1:0-274930 GCF_045897195.1 Mammaliicoccus sp. RAM2
CTTCAAGAAGGTTTAGAAGTTAAAATGTTATATGATGACATGGGATCTCGTAAATTAAATTTATCTTCATTCAAGAAATTTAGAGCACAAGGTGGAGAAGTTGCAAGTTTCTTCCCTTCTAAACTCCCACTCATTAACTTTAGAATGAACAACCGTAACCATAGAAAGATTGTTGTTATTGATGGAAAAGTTGGTTACGTAGGTGGCTTTAATGTCGGAGATGAATATTTAGGTTTAGATAAAAAATTTGGTTATTGGCGAGATACGCACTTAAGATTAGAAGGTGACTCAGTCAATGCGTTACAGCTTAGGTTTATGTTGGACTGGAACTCTCAATCTACACGTGACAAGATGCGCTATGAATCTAAATACTTCCCTGATGTTGAATCTGGCGGAAAAGTTGGTATTCAAATTGCTTCAAGTGGTCCTGATGAAGATTGGGAACAAATCAAATATGGTTATTTAAAAATGATATCAGAAGCTAAAAAACATATTTACATACAAACACCTTATTTCATTCCAGATTTATCATTTTTAGACGCCATTAAGATAGCTGCCCTTTCCGGAGTAGATGTTAATGTGATGATTCCCAATAAGCCCGATCACCCATTTGTTTATTGGGCAACATTTGCCAATGTCGGCGAATTAATAAAAGCTGGCGTCAATGTTCATATTTATGAAAAAGGCTTTATACACACTAAGATGGTAGCCATAGACGATGAAGTTGTAAGTATTGGTACAGCAAACATGGATAATAGAAGCTTTGTATTAAATTTCGAAGTTAATGCCTTTATTTACGACGATGAAATCGCTAAAAATTCACGCTTAGCTTATGAGAATGATATGACACATTCATCATTATTAACAGTTGAAAGATATGAAAACAGAAGCACGTGGATTAAATTAAAAGAAGGTATAGCACGATTGCTATCACCATTATTGTAAATACTTAGCGGGTAGAAGAGACGATTGTTCAAACTTTTCTACCTGTTTTTTTAAGGAGAAAGATATGAATAAAGAACAAATTATTAAAGAAGCAGAATCATATGTTAGCACATTACACAAAAACGATACGACTGGACATGACTTTGAGCATATTTTAAGAGTTAGACATCTCGCTCTAGATATTGCTCAGTTTGAGGAAGTGGATTTGTTTGTAGTTGAATTAGCAAGTTTCCTACACGATACTGTCGATAAGAAATTATTTAAAGATGGCAACACAGCTTGGCAACAACTTTATCAATGGATGAAAGACATGGATATAAGCGAATCTATTCAAACAGAGATTATCCATATTCTAAAGTATATTAGTTATAATGGTGGTAAAAATGAAGGTAAACTTACAAGCTTAGCAGGAAAGATCGTCCAAGATGCAGATCGAATTGATGCGATTGGCGCTATAGGAATAGCAAGAACATTTCAATATGCTGGTCATTTTAAAGAACCTATGCATATCTCCACTCAACAACCACGCAATTTAAATGATTTACAAGAGGATCAATATCATAATGAACCGAATACGGCAATTAATCATTTTTACGAGAAATTATTATTATTAAAAGATTTAATGAATACTAAACGGGGCAAACAAATCGCTGAAGAACGCCACTTATTTATGGAGAACTTTTTAAAACAATTTTATAAAGAATGGGATATAACTAAAAAAACAAACTAATCACGATGATTAGTTTGTTTTTTTGATTTTATTTCTTTTTCTTCTTATTAGATACGAGTTTAGCTGGTTTCTTCTCTTTGTTAGCTTCTTGTTGATTTTTCTGATGTGCTTCAATGATTGGTTTCATTTCTTCTTCTACTTTGTTGTTATAGAAGACGTTACCTAACCATGTTTGAACAACTAAGAATGCACCACCGACTGCCCAGTATAAACCTAATGCAGATGCTGAAATGTATGACATCCAAATAATCATAATTGGAGAAATAAACATCATCATTCTCATCATATTTTTCTGTTCATCTGGAACATTTGCATACTTCATAGAAACAAATGCCTGTAATGCATAAATGATACCTGCAATGATTGTAATAATTAAATCAGGTTCAGTTAAATTAAACCATAAGAAATTCGGATATTCTGTAATTCCGCCTTCAGTAGGATATTTTAATACATAGAATAATCCCATGACGATTGGCATTTGTATAACGATTGGTAAACAACCCATGTTCATTGGATTAATACCATGTTTTTTGTATAATGCCATCATTTCTTGATTGGCTGCCATTTTTTCTTCTTGAGTACGAGCACGCTTAACTTTTTCTTGAATTGCTTCCATTTCAGGTTTAGCAAGTTTCATTTTTTCACGCATTAACTTTTGATTCTTATACGTCTTCATCATAAATGGGAATAACGCAAAACGAACAATTAATGTTATAACGATAATAGCTAGACCATAATCGTGATTCAAATTTGTACCAAGCCAATGAATAACACTATCCATCGGTTTTACGAATGTATTATAAAAGAATCCATCCCTATTCTCAGGTTTAGAATAATCACAACCAGCTAGCACAACCATTACACCAAATAATAATGGCCATAAAGCTTTTTTCTTCATTTTTCCACCTCTATTGATATACTCACATAAAACTCATTCTATCATAGAATAGCGACAACATAAATCAATATATTAATTTTATCAAATATTTTTATACTGTTTATGAAAGCCCTTCACAGTTTGTTCAATATTTTGACTTTTCGCTATAGCAGAAATAACACTTACGCCATTTGCGCCCGCTTTAATGAGCGGTTGCACATCAACTTCAGTTATACCACCGATTGCAACGATAGGAATATCTTGATTGATTTTTCTCACCTTCTCAATCATTTGATATCCACCTTCATCTCCTGCATCAGCTTTAGAATTTGTAGAATGTATAGGTCCCGTTCCAATATAATCGACTTCAGATATATCAGAGTGATCATATTCAATTTTATTTGCAACACTCAAGCCAATTATTTTATCTTTAAACTTATCTTTAAACTCAGATACATTTCGGTCATCTTGTCCAACATGAATACCATCTGCATTTAATTTAATTGCTAAATCTACATCATCATTGACGATAAATGGAACTTGATATTGTTTACACAACTCAAATAATGATTGCGCAAGTGCTTCTTTTTCTGATCCTTTTTTACTCTTCTCACCTTTTTCACGAAACTGAAACATCGTGATGCCTGCTTTTAAAGCTTCTTCAACAACACTTATTAGATTACCATCAGCAATATCTTGACTACCTGCTATAAAATATACTTTCAAAGTTTTTGGATCAAACATTTAGTTCACTACTTTCACGATTTTTTTCTCATTAACAAGTTCTTCAGTTATTACATTAAGTTGATCTATAAATGAAATTTGGAATGTACCAGGTAAATGTGCACCAGGTTGTTGATATGCCAACTCACTTGCTATATTGTATGTTGCTAATGCTTCTTCTAATACATCAATAGTAATTGTTTTTTCATGAGATAAGAATGCAGCTATTACGCCACCTAATAAACAACCTCCACCAGTTACTTTCGTTAACATCTCACTACCATTGTGCAATTCTATAATTTTGTTATTACAAGCAATGACATCAACTTTTCCAGTTATGATAATCGGTAACTTTAATTGCTGATGCGCTTTTTTCGCAATTTTAATAGCATCAAGCGTATCATCACTATCCGTACCTTTCATAATTGTGTCTTCTTCAATAAGTGCTAAAATTTCTGATGCATTACCTCTAATAATATCGACAACTTCATCATTTAATAACGTCGTACAAAAAGTCTTTCTTAATTGTGATGCACCAACTGCTACGGGATCAAGAACTACTGGAACACCATTTCCATGCATAATTTCAGCATATTTCTTCATATCATAAGCTTTATCAGTCGTAATCGTCCCTATATTAAGAAGAAATGCTCCTGCTGCTTTTGAAAATTCTTCTGCTTCTTCAGGTTCTTCACTCATTGCGGGGCTTGCGCCTAATGAAATTAAACCATTAGCTGTAAAGTTTTTAACGACATCATTTGTATAACATACGATTAATGGACTATTTTCTCTAATATTTGTTAATTTACTCATAATCTAATCCCTCTATCTTTTGGTATGCAAAGTGGTTCACTGGACCTCTACCTTTGCCTATTTCAGGTGTATATTGAATAGCTAACGTAATAAATCGTTTAGCTACTTCTACCGCTTCCTCAATTGAATGACCTTTAGCTAACTCTGCTGTTATCACTGCACTAAATGTACAACCTGTTCCATGTGTATGTTTCGTACTAAATCTTTCACTTTTCCAGCTTTTCACGCCATTCTCAGTAAATAAATAGTCGATTGCATCCCCGTCCAGATGTCCACCTTTTATAACAACACCTTTAGATCCAATTTCATTTAAGAAAAATGCACCAGCTTTATTAATTTCTTCTTCAGTTTGAATTTTAAATCCAGTAATATCTTCTGCTTCTGGAATATTAGGTGTAACAACTGTAGCTAATGGTAGTAATATTTCTTTAAGTTTCCCTTTCCCTTCATCATCCATTAGCGCATCACCACTTTTAGCAACCATTACTGGGTCAATGACATACGGCTTACCAGATTGTTCAATAAATGGTTTAATCGTTTGCATCATTTCTTCTGATGCAATCATGCCTGTTTTTATAGCATGTGGCACTTCATCATCAAAGACACTTTTTAATTGGCTTTCAATAACTTCAACAGGTAAATGGTAAACATCTTGTACACCTAAACTATTTTGTGAAACGATACTTGTAGCAACAGCCATTCCATAAACACCTGATGCATGAAATGATTTTAAGTCCGCCATAATACCCGCTCCACCACTTGGGTCCGTTCCAGCAATTGTTAATGCTATATTCGGTTTTTTCATTGTAATCCACCTCAAATTTATATTTATAATTCTATTATTCATAACTTCATAAAAATGACCTCTTTCATAAGAAAGAGGTCAATTAATAGTTGTAAAAACGTTCATCGACCACTTTCCTACGTTGGCATTATCCAAATCAGGTGTTAAGGGACTGAATTTAATCATCTCAGCCAAATGGCGCCCCTAGCAGTCACTCATATATTCAGTTTACTTAAGATTATCAAATAGACGTATTGTGGTCAAATTAAAAAATCGCCTAGGATATTTCCTAGACGATTGGATTAATTAATTTATAACCACTTTAGATTAAAGTGTATGGCTTACCACCATCCGTTAGCTTGACGGAAAGCAATAGCAGCTGATTCTGAACCGTAACGGTTTTTAGCGTAGTTTAACATACCTTGAGTTTGTGTAGCTACTGATCCAGTACCCCAAGATTCTTTAGTTTGACCAAGACCTTGGTAACCATTTGGACTTACTGCATTTGGATTACCACTTGATTCTGGTAATACAATCGCATTCCACATAGCTTCTGAACCACCAGCAGCTAAGAATTGAGCTTTAGTAGATCCACCAGTGCTAGCTGTTGAAGTTTGAGTAGTTCTAACTTTTTGAGCTGGTGCTTGGTATGATTGTTGAGCTGGCGCTTTATATGTTTGTTGAGCTGGCGCTTTGTATGATTGAACAGGCGCTTGGTAGCTTTGTTGTTGAGCTGGAGCTGCAACTTGTTCTTGTGTTTGTTGAACTGGCGCTTGTTGTGCTACAGGCGCTTTAGCTGGCTCAACTGATTGAGCTGGAGCTTGTAATGATAAAGTTTGTCCAACAATGATTAGATCTGAAGATAAGTTGTTCCATGCTTTTAATTGAGATACAGTTACATCGTATTTAGATGCAATTTTACCTAAAGTATCTCCTGATACTACAGTGTATTCTGTAGTTGATTCTGAACTTTTCTCGTTAACCTTGATTACTTGGTTAGGGAAGATTAAGTTAGATTTTAAACCATTTTCTGCTTTGATAGCACTTACTGAAGTACCGTATTGTTGTGAAATACTACCTAAAGTATCACCAGATTTTACTGTATGTGTTGCTGCATCGGCTGTAGCTGTTACCCCTGTAGTAACTGCAACTGCCGCAGTTGAAACTGCTAATAATTTTTTCATGATTGAATGTTTCCTCCTGTAAGGTTTTCACTTTTTATATGATTTTTACTGTTTAAACTATACCACTTATTTTTATGTCATAGGTTACAGGTATATGAAAAAATTACAGCTAATATTACAGTTAGATTACGTTAATTTTCAGACAATATTCTGAATATTAACGAACAAAATACCTAAACAAAGGCATTTATAAAGATTGAACAAAATTAATTATCAGACAATTTGTCATATTCATGTAATTTTTTAAACAATTACTTGTAATTATGTATACTTGCTGCCCTACAGCAAGACAGCAAGTCTCGGAATTTAGAATCAAGAATATTTATTTTCGGAAGTATTTCTATAAACAGTTTTATTGAAGTTTAATGCTATGAGGTTGTTACTTTTGATGCATTTGGATCAGGGGTTTGTTGTTTAGCTTCATCAATAACGTCAACGACATTATGATAATCTCTATATAACTTATCATCTAAATTGTTTGCACCATTCTCTTTAGCTAATGCTTCAGCTCGTAATTTTTCTTTTGCTACTTTAGATGAAAGGTCACTAGCATAACTTTCAGCACTTTCACTAATTAATTCACTCATTTCATCTTTCGTTTGAGGAATCGTTGATTTACTTGATGCAGGCATATTTAAGAATTTGATCGTTTCACAAATAATTTCTGTTATATAATGTTTCTTATCATCTTTAACATATGCTCTTGATTGAATTTGTCCAGTTAATGCAACAAGTTGTCCTTTCTTTGTATACTCATGAATATTATTTGCAAGTTTACCAAATGCTTTACATACAATAAAATCAACAGCAATCGTGCCATCTTTAGTCTTATATCCACGTTCAACAGCTAAACAAAATGTAGAAATGATGATTTCACCTTTCTTATAATATGCAGGGTCCTTAGTTAAACGTCCAACTAATACAGATTTATTTAACATATTCTCACCTCCTTATACTTATAATATAATGAGTCAATTTTTTCAGTCAAAGTCCGATAAATCATAAAATAAACACTTATTTTTCACTTTATTTTATGATTATTGTTATTTCATGCAAAAGTGCTTTATAATAGATAACAAAGTTAAACATTCGTAGATTTAACGATAAGGGGGATGTTTATGAAAACATTTAAAGCCGTACGCTTTCAAATTGTAGACGATGAACAAATTACAGAATATGAATTATTAGATGGTATCATTATTAATAAAGAAAATAGTGGTACAGGATGGCTACTAGAGATCTTAATTTCAGATATCCATTATGAACAAATGAAAGAATATCACGATAACCAAACCTTACTTGATACACGTGTCGTAATAACTAGACCTTCAAACGACCCAGCATTATTTGATGCAACCATCAAATACATAGAACAACTAGAAGATAAAATATCAGTCGTATTTGAATGTCATATCTATACATTACGACAAGTATATGCAGAACGATTACTAGAGCAACTCATAGATGAAGGCTTATCAGGAGATGAGCTTAAAACTTCATTTAATAGATTGATGCAATCTAAACCGAAATTAAAAGACGAAAAAAGCAATATATAAATAAAAATCTAGGACAGTTTGTGGTCCTAGATTTTTTATTACATGTATATTTAGGTGTTTTACTTCCATTATTCCGAATTGTGGTAGTTAGAACGCTGTAACTATCATTATTCCGAATTCTGGTAGTTAAGTGGGCGCTCATTTACGGACATTTCTTGGAATTCTGTCCCTAACAATACCTCTTACGGACATTTTCCGGAATTCTGTCCCTAACAGCACCTCTTACGGACATTTCTTGGAATTCTGTCCCTAACAATACCTCTTACGGACATTTTCCGGAATTCTGTCCCTAACGACACTTCTTACTGACATTTCTTGGAATTCTGTCCCTAACAGCACCTCTTACGGACATTTCTCAAAATTCTGTCCCTAACGACACTTCTTACTGACATTTCTCAAAATTCTGTCCCTAACGACACCTCTTACGGACATTTCTCAAAATTCTGTCCCTAACAATACCTCTTACGGACATTTCTTGGAATTCTGTCCCTAACGACACCTCTTACGGACATTTCTCAAAATTCTGTCCCTAACAATACCTCTTACGGACATTTTCCGGAATTCTGTCCCTAACAGCACCTCTTACGGACATTTCTTGGAATTCTGTCCCTAACGACACTTCTTACGGACATTTCTTGGAATTCTGTCCCTAACGACACTTCTTACGGACATTTCTTGGAATTCTGTCCCTAACAAAATCAAATTCCATATATAAGCAGAAAAAAGAGAAAACAGCTGCCTGTTTTCTCTTTTTTATTTATTGATCTACAATAGCAAAGCTAATTTCACAACTACATGCAACTTCTCCATCTACTGTTGCTTTTGCTGTTCCTTTTCCTATTGGACCTTTTATTTTGTTTATTTCTACTTCAAGTCTTAAAGTGTCACCTGGTGTAACTTGTTTTTTGAATCGACATTTATCAATTCCTGCAAACATTGCTAGTTTACCTTGGTTTTCTTCTAAGCGTAACATTGCAACTGCACCTGTTTGTGCTAATGCTTCTACGATTAATACGCCTGGCATTACGGCATAATCAGGAAAATGTCCTTGGAAAAATGGTTCGTTACCTGCTACTTGTTTAATACCTACACAACGTTTACCGTCTTCTAATTCTACTATTCTATCTAATAATAAAAATGGGTAACGGTGAGGTATAATTTTTTTTATTTCGTTAAAGTCATAAATAGTTTCCATTATGAGCTCCTTCCAGTTAAATCAAAGATGTGTTGCCAAGTTTCGGGATTAAACACCCCAAATGGATTATGAAGTATACCGTATCCAATCATAGTTCCAACAATAAATAATAAAATCATTAATACTAATAATATAAGTAATTTAATCCATAATGGAATGACACGATGCTCTACTTCCACTCCTTGAATTGTTTCTACTCTATTTCTTTGAAGTTTCTCTTTAACAGATTGATAAGTTGACTTTCTTTTTTTATCGTCAGATCTTGATGATTGTGTTTCAGCCATACTAAACCCTCGCTTTATCGTTTAACTTGCCATTATCATTGATGCGTTCAACGTCTGCACCTAATGCTTTAAGTTTACCATGAAAATCAACATAACCTCTATCTAAATGTTTAAGTTCTGTTACGTTTGTATATCCATCAGACACAAGTCCAGCAAGAATCAATGATGCACCTGCTCTTAAGTCTGTAGCTTTTACATCTGCACCTTGTAATTTACTGTTACCAGTAATCATTGCACTTCTACCGTTAATGAAAATATCTGCATTCATACGTTTGAATTCTTCTACATGCATAAATCTATTTTCAAATACTGTTTCAGTTACTTTACTCGTACCATTTGCTGTTAATAATAAAGCCATTATTTGAGATTGCATGTCTGTAGGGAATCCTGGATGTGGCATTGTTTTAACATCAATTGCTTTAATTTCACCAGGTACTTGAATATTTAATCCATCTTCGATATCAGTAATTTGAACACCAGCTTCTTCTAATTTAGACACTAAGCTTGTCATATGTTCTCTAATTGCACCAATAACATTGACATTTCCTCTAGTAATCGCTGCTGCAATCATAAATGTACCAGCTTCAATTCTATCTGGAATAATAGCATGTTCTGCACCGTGTAATTGATTAACACCAGTAATTCTAATTGTATCTGTGCCAGCACCGTGTACTTGTGCACCCATTTCATTTAGATAGTTAGCTAAATCTACAATTTCTGGTTCTCTTGCAACGTTTTGAATTTCAGTTTTTCCTTCTGCAAGTACTGCTGCCATCATAATATTTTGAGTAGCGCCTACACTTGGGAAATCTAAATAAATTTTAGCTCCTTTTAAGCCATTAGGTGTTGTTGCTTCAATAAATCCGTTATGTAGTTCAATTTCTGCACCTAAAGCTTCAAATCCTTTTAAATGTTGCTCAATCGGTCTTGAACCAATTGCGCAACCACCAGGTAAAGCGACTCTAGCATGACCTTCTCTAGCTAATAAAGGACCCATAACTAAGATACTTGCTCTCATCTTACTTACATATTCATATGGAGCTTCGATTTTTAGTGTATTTGATGCATCTATTTTTACAGTGTTATGATCTGCATCATATTCTATATCTGCATTTAAATGCGTAAGTACTGTGTTAATTGTATCTACATCACTTAATTTAGGTACATTCGTCAATACACTTTGACCAACACTTGGTAAAAGTGTAGCTGTTAATATTGGTAATACTGCGTTTTTTGCACCTTCGACTACAACTGTGCCATTAAGACTTGCTCCGCCTTTCACGACGATTTTATCCATATAATTATCCTCCAAAAAACTTCACTTTTATTTATTTTACAAATGTATATATTTATTTAATACACATTTTTCTTGATTCATAAACATCACCAAAATATTATACTACTTTTTTGTTCTTTTTTCATATATTTATGTAATTTTTTCTTATTATTAGAATAGCAATCTTAATTGTAGCGAATATTGGAGTATATCTAAAATAAAACGACTTACAGCCGTACCTAATAGTATAGATAAAATGATAAGAAATGTTTGTGCTTGCGCAATATGATTTTTCTTAAAAATTTGTTCTAATCGTACGCCTTGAAGTGCCCAGAATGCCAAGCATACACAAATGACATGTAGTAAAAGTCCGATAATACCTAATTGACCATAATATTCCATATTAACAACTCCTTCTAAAAATATAAGGGAGCGGGACAGAAATCTAATTTAGATAAAAAGATTTCGTCGTCCCGCGCGGGCAAGGATGACTAGAGTTGAAAAAGCTTGGTACAAGCGCATTTTCAATTCAGACATCTACTGCCAAGATACTAAAAGAGTCTGAGACATTACATTATGTCCCAGACTCTTTTATTTTATCTAAATTTAGCCACTTCAATTCGATTAATTGCACGATGAAGTGCACGTTCAGCACGTCTAAAGTCTACTTCATCACGATTCATTTTCAATCGTTCTTCAGCACGTTCTTTAGAATTAATCGCACGGTCTTTATCTATTTCATCGGCAGTTTCAGCCGCTTGAACTAGAACTGTAACTTTATTAGTTCTTACTTCAACAAATCCTTCGGAAACAGCTAAATACTCCGTACCACTTGCTTTGTTTACTTTAACGTATCCTGTTTTCAAAGCTGCAACAGTTGGAATATGTCCAGCCATTACACCCATTTCACCAGTTTCAGTATGTAAAACAACAAGTTCTACTTCTTTTGCTGAGTAAACAGATCCATTAGGAGTGACAACATCTAAGGTAAATGTATTCATTTTCCATTCCTCCTAATTATTATTAGACCTCTACACCCATGTTTTTAGCATTTTCAAGAACTGCTTCAATACCACCGACTAAACGGAAAGCATCTTCTGGGATATGGTCATATTGTCCTTCTAGAATAGCTTTGAAATCTTGTACAGTTTGACTAACTGGTACGTATGAACCTTTTTGACCAGTAAATTGTTCAGCTACATGGAAGTTTTGAGATAAGAAGAATTGAATACGACGAGCACGTTCAACTGTTTTCTTATCTTCATCAGATAATTCATCCATACCAAGTATGGCAATGATATCTTGTAACTCTCTATATTTTTGTAATGTTTGTTGTACACGACGCGCAACATCATAGTGTTCATCTCCAACAATTTCTGGAGTTAAGGCACGTGATGTTGAAGCTAATGGGTCAACGGCTGGATAAATACCCATTTCCGTTAATTTACGTTCCAAGTTAGTAGTAGCATCTAAGTGAGCGAAAGCTGTTGCTGGCGCTGGGTCAGTATAGTCATCGGCAGGTACGAATACTGCTTGGATAGATGTAACTGATCCTTTATTTGTAGATGTAATACGTTCTTGTAATTGTCCCATTTCAGTAGCAAGTGTTGGTTGGTAACCAACGGCAGATGGCATACGGCCTAATAATGCTGATACCTCTGAACCTGCTTGTGTAAAACGGAAGATGTTATCGATGAACAATAACACGTCTTGTCCTTGTTCATCACGGAAGTATTCTGCCATTGTTAAACCAGAAAGTGCAACTCTAGCACGCGCACCAGGTGGCTCGTTCATTTGACCGAATACCATCGCTGTTTTCTTAATAACACCTGAATCGCTCATTTCATAGTATAAGTCATTTCCTTCACGTGTACGTTCACCTACACCTGCGAATACTGAAATACCACCATGTTCTTGTGCGATGTTATTGATTAATTCTTGAATAAGTACTGTTTTACCTACTCCGGCACCACCGAATAAACCGATTTTACCACCTTTAATGTAAGGTGCTAATAAGTCTACTACTTTAATACCAGTTTCAAGAATTTCTACTTTAGTAGATAAATCTTCGAATTTAGGTGCTAAACGGTGAATTGGATCACGACGAACGCTATCATCAATTTCTTCACCTAAATCAATTTTTTCGCCTAATACATTGAAAACACGACCTAATGTAGCATCACCAACAGGTACTGAAATAGGTCTTCCTGTATCAGTAACTTCTTGTCCACGTTTAACACCATCAGTTGATGCCATTGCTATAGAACGTACAACATCATCACCAAGGTGTAATGCAACTTCTAATGCTAAATCAAAGCTTGATCCATCTGGACGTTCAACTTTAAGTGTTAAAGCATTATTAAGTTCTGGCAATTCACCGTGTGGGAAGCGTACATCAATAACTGGCCCTGTAATTTGCGTTACTCGGCCTAATCCCATGTAAATTCCTCCTAATCATTATTCGAGTGCAGCTGCTCCGCCTACAATCTCAGTAATTTGTTGAGTAATTGCAGCTTGACGGGCTCTGTTATATTGTAATGATAAATCATCAATTAATTCTGAAGCGTTATCTGTCGCATTCTTCATAGCTGTCATTCTTGAAGCATGTTCACTAGCTTTTCCATCTAGTAATGCACCATATATTAAACTAATCGCATACTGCGGTAAGATAACTTTTAAAATCGTTTCTTTATCTGGTTCAAATTCATAACCAGCCATCATACTTGAACCTTTTCCAGTATCTTCATCAGATAATGGTAAGATTTTTTTAGATTTCACTTGCTGTTCAAGCACACTAACGAAATGACTGTAGTAAATTGTTAACTCATCATAAAATTCTTCATTAAACAAGTCTACAGCTTTTTCAGTTAAAGCTTGTACATTTTTAAATGTTGGTTGGTCAGGTAAACCTACATACTCTTCAATAATGTTATAACCTCTAGCTTTGAAGAAGTCTCGGCCTACACGTCCGACAACAATAATGCCGTATTCGTCACTATTGTTGTTATGTTTTTCTTTAATATCATTAACGACATTTTTCAAAATGTTAGCACTATATGGTCCTGCAAGTCCTTTATCACAAGTAATAACTAAGTAACCAGAACGTTTTACAGGTCTTGTTTTAAGCATTGGATGATTAACATCTGTACTCTTAGACGCAATAGCTGTAACAGCATCTTGAATCTTATCCATATAAGGTTGAAATGCTTTCGTATTCTCCTCTGCTTTACGCAATTTAGAGTTTGAAACCATATTCATCGCTTTTGTAATTTGACTAGTCTTTTGAGTAGAAGTAATTCTACCTTTGATTTCTCTTAGTGAAGCCACAATTTCACCACCTTTTATTTAAAGCTTAATATTACTCTACATGAGATTTATTAAATACTTTTTTGAATGCATCGATTGCTGAAACAAATTTATCATCAGATGGTAATTGTTTTGTTTCACGAATTTCTTTAAATAGATCGCTTGCATTTGCATCAATCCAATTTAAGAATTCATCTTCGAATCGCGTAATATCTTCAACTGGAATATCATCTAAATGACCTTTAGTTAAAGCATATAAAATAACAACTTGACGATCTACAGTCAATGGTTTGTTTTGATCTTGTTTAAGTACTTCTACTGTACGTTTACCACGTTCTAATTTAGCTTTCGTAGCTTGGTCTAAATCTGAACCAAATTGAGCGAATGATTCTAACTCACGGTATGATGCTAAATCTAGACGTAAAGTACCTGCTACTTTTTTCATCGCTTTAATTTGAGCTGAACCACCAACACGTGATACAGATAAACCAGCGTTGATTGCAGGTCTTACACCAGAGAAGAATAAATCTGATTGTAAGAATATTTGTCCGTCAGTAATTGAGATAACGTTTGTTGGAACGTATGCTGAGATATCCCCTGCTTGAGTTTCAACAAATGGTAATGCAGTAATAGAACCGCCACCTAAGTCATCATTTAATTTAGCAGCACGTTCTAATAAACGACTGTGTAAGTAGAATACGTCACCTGGGTAAGCTTCACGACCTGGCGGACGACGAAGTAATAATGATAACTCACGGTAAGCTGCTGCTTGTTTTGTTAAATCATCATAAACGATTAATACATGTTTACCATTAAACATGAATTCTTCTGCCATACTTACACCCGCATAAGGTGCAATGTATAATAATGGCGCTGGTTGAGCTGCTGATGCAGATACAACGATTGTATAATCTAAAGCACCATGTCTACGTAAAGTTTCTACCGCTGTACGAACAGTTGATTCTTTTTGACCAATCGCAACGTAGATACAAATCATATCTTCGTCTTTTTGGTTAAGAATTGTATCAATCGCAACTGTTGTTTTACCAGTTTGACGGTCACCGATGATTAACTCACGTTGTCCACGTCCAATAGGTACTAATGCATCAATCGCTTTAATACCAGTTTGTAATGGTTCATCAACTGATTTACGATCCATAACACCTGTTGCAGGTGATTCTACAGGACGAGTCTTAGATGTATTGATTGGACCTTGTCCATCCAATGGTTGACCTAATGGATTTACAACACGACCAATTAATTCTTCCCCTACAGGTACTTCCATAATACGACCAGTTCTTTTAACTTCGTCGCCTTCTTTAATACCTTCTGCAGGTCCTAAAATTACGATACCTACATTATTTTCTTCTAAGTTTTGTGCTAACCCTAAAACGCCAGTATGGAACTCTAATAGTTCGCCAGCCATAACGTCATTTAAGCCATGGGCTAATGCAATACCATCGCCGACTTGGATAACTGTACCAACATCGGTAACTGACATTTCTGACTCATAGTTTTCAATTTGAGAGCGTAATAAAGCACTGATTTCTTCAGCTTTAATGGCCATCTATGTCACTCCTTAATATTATTTCATTTGTTGAAATGATTTTGCTAATTGATTTAAGTCATTCTGAATGGAACCATCGTATACTTTTGTACCTATGGAAACACGAATACCACCAATTAATGAATCATTAACTTGATTTTCTAAAATAAGTTTTTTCAAACCTGTTCTTTTGATAAATGCTTTACCAATTTCGTCTAATTCTTCATTAGATAATGGATACACAGATTCAACTTTCATTAAATCTTGGCTATGTACCTGATTGTATATTTTGCTAAAATCTTTATGAATTTCTGGAATTAGTGACAATTTACTGTTATTAGCAAGTAGGTATAATGTGTTTAACAAAGGTTTAGAAGCACCTTTAAATACATTGTCAACAAATTGTTGTCTGTCGTTTTTTGCTAATTTAGGATTGTTATCAATTGCTTTTAAATCACTAATTTGTTCTTTAACACTTTCTGCTACTTGAGTAAGTTCATCTAAGACGCTGTCTGTTAAATCTTGCGCTTCAGCTACATCATATAAGGCTTGGGCATATTTCTGACTAATATTCGCCATTATTTATCCCCTGCCTCTTTAATGTATTTTTCAACAAGGTCTTTTTGATCTTGTTCAGAGATTTCTTTATTGATTACTTTAGAAGCAATTAATACAGAAAGTTCTGATACTCTATTATTAATATCTGCAATAGCTCTTTGTTTCTCTTGTTGAATTTCTGCTTGAGCTGATTGTACTAAGCCATTTGCTTTAACATTTGCTTCATTAATAATTTGCTCTTGTTGTACTTTAGCTTGATGTTTAGCATCATCAAGAATTGTTTGTACTTCTTCTTGAGTTTTTCTTAATAGATTTCTATTTTCTTCTTCTAATTTCTTAGCGTTTACTTTTGCTTCATGAGCATCATCTATATCTTTATTAATAGCGTTCTCACGCTCATCCATAATTGATTTTAATGGTCCCCAAGCAAACTTTTTTAATAAGGCAAGCAGGATAATAAATGTGATCAATGTAAATAAGACTGTTCCCCATTCGACACCGCCACCTGCTGCTCCTAAAACTAATACGTTTTGATCCACTGCCAACTACACTCCTTTCACTGCAATTAAAGATGAATAACATCTCATAAATGAATGGCGAAATCCTTTTTAGATAGACTCCGCCTGTTCTAAAAATATTTTAGCTTATCGATTCATTACCATGAATGCTACTACTACTGCAATGATAGGAAGGGCTTCAACTAAACCAACACCGATAAACATTATTGTCATTAATGGACCACGTGCTTCTGGTTGACGTGCAACACCTTCTACTGTTCTTGATACGATAAGACCGTTACCGATACCTGCTCCTAATGCTGCTAAACCAATCGCGATTGCTGCTGCTAATACACCTAAACTCATTATAATTTTCCTCCTAGAAATAAAAATATTAATTGTTTTTTTAAATTATATATTAATGATCGTCTGCCACTTTATGGGACATATAAACCATTGATAACATTACGAATATGTAAGCCTGAATTGAACCAATGAATATTGAGAATCCTTGCCATACTATCGCTGGTAAAACTGCTCCGAACGCGCCTAAAACGCCTCCAGCTGCTAATGTTGCTAATAATCCAAGTAATACTTCACCTGCGAATATATTACCGTATAAACGTAGACCAAGCGTTAATGTTGAAGCAAATTCTTCAACAATTTTGAATGGCACCATAAATGCTACTGGTTGTACAAATGATTTCAAGTAAGCTCCAGTACCACGCATTTTAACACCATAGTAATGTGTTAAAAGAACCATCAATGTTGCTAACGTTAATGTAACTGTTGGATCTGCTGTAGGTGATTTCCACCATAATGTATGTCCTACAACAATTGAGAACGGTAAACCTAACATATTTGATACAAATATGAAGAATATAAGTGTAACCGCCAAGAAGTGAAATCTTCCTCCGTCTTTCCATGCCATATTGCTTTGGATAATACCTTTTACAAAGTCAAATACCCATTCAATAAAGTTCTGTTTACCAGTAGGTCTAATTTTTAGATTCCTAGTACAGACAACAGCTATTACAAAGACGATAACTGCAGAAACTAACAACATTAACATACTTGAAAGATTGAAAACTAAATCAAATCCTCCCAAATTGATGGACCACATAGGTGATTCGTGTTCCATATCTTCACCTCTTTTCACAATTTTAATTATTTAATCGAGACTTTTCAGTGATTTAAACATAATTAATACATATGCTATCATCAAACCAAATAAAATCCCGATAATATCAACGATTAGTGGATATTTAAGCCAAAAACAGCAAGCAACGATTGTCACAAGATATCTGACCCAGTTTCCTGTTGATAATTGTAATGATTCAGCATTTTTAGCTCGATTGAGGTAAACTTCCCATGAAAACAAGTTAACAGCTGATGCTATTGTTCCAATAATAAGTCCTAAAACGAACTCATGTTTCAAGAAGAAATACACTACAACTAGAATAATAATAAAGAAAATAAAATACTGTAAATAAGACTTAAAAAAGCCCTTTATATCAAACATTCAGCTGAAACTCCTTAGATAAGTGGCATATCTTTGAAAACCGTTTCATCACACAATTTTCATGATAATATAGTGGACTTATAGTGTCAATGCTATGACAAAAATAGAAAACAAATTTTTGTCATTTTTTTGTCACAGAATTGACACAAACCACCACTTTAATTATTTTGTTCTAAATGGTTCCGGTGCTTCTTTCAGAATATCAAAATAATATTTAATATTTTCACATATTCTCTTAGAAGCGAGACCATCCCCATAAGGGTTTTGAGCGATACTCATTTTTTCATATAATGATTGATCATTTAGTAACGCTTTAGTTTCGTTATAGATGTTCTCTTCTTCTACACCTACAAGTTTCAATGTTCCAGCTTCAACGCCTTCAGGTCTCTCAGTCGTATCTCTTAAGACAAGTACTGGTTTACCTAATGAAGGTGCTTCCTCTTGAACACCACCTGAATCTGTTAAGATCAAGTGAGAATTAGCTGCAAAGTTATGGAAATCTATGACTTCTAAAGGTTCGATCAATTCTATACGGTCATGATCACTCAATATTTGGTTAGCAATTTCTCTAACCTTAGGATTTTTGTGCATTGGATATACGACAACAACATCTTCATGCTCCTCAACAATTTGTCTCACAGCTTTAAAAATGTTCTCCATCGGTTTACCAATGTTTTCACGTCTATGCGCAGTTAATAGCACGATGCGTTTACCTTCGTGACGTTTAATAATTTCACTTTCATAATCGTCAGTTACAGTAGTTGATAACGCATCTATAGCTGTATTACCTGTCACAACAATAGATTCGTCTTTTTTATTTTCCTGAAGTAAATTATGTTTAGACTGATCAGTTGGTGAGAAGTGTAAATCAGCAAGGACCCCCGTCATTTGTCGATTCATTTCTTCTGGGAATGGAGAATATTTATTCCAAGTTCTTAACCCTGCTTCTACATGGCCAATTGCAACTTCATTGTAGAATGCTGCTAAACTGCCTGCAAAAGTAGTAGTTGTATCTCCATGTACCAATATCATATCTGGCTTAGCTTCTTGAATAACACTTTCAAGTCCACCTAATACTCTTGATGTTACTTCTGAAAGTGTTTGCCCTTGTTTCATAATATTTAAATCATAATCCGGTGTAATATCAAATGTTTCTAGAACTGAGTCTAGCATTTCTCTATGTTGTGCTGTTACAACAACAATTGGTTGTAACTCCGGATCATTTTTTAATTCTAAAACTAAAGGTGCCATTTTAATAGCTTCAGGTCGCGTACCAAATATCGTCATAATTTTCTTCATTGTAATAAAATCCTCCTATTATCTATTTAGTGCCAAATAATCGATCACCTGCATCACCTAAACCAGGTGTAATGTATGCATGGTCATCTAATTTTTCGTCTAATGCAGCAATATAAATATCTACGTCTTCATGTGCTTCTTGTAATGCTTTAACCCCTTCAGGTGCAGCAATTAAGCCCATAAAACGTATTTTATTTGCTCCACGATTCTTTAATGATTGAATCGCTTCGATTGCTGATGCACCTGTAGCAAGCATAGGATCTACTACAATAATTTCTCTTTCTTCAATATCTTGTGGTAATTTCACAAAATATTCTACCGCTTCTAAAGTTTCTGGATCACGATATAACCCTACATGCCCTACTCTAGCAGCTGGAACGAGTTTCATAATACCATCTGTCATTCCAAGGCCAGCACGTAAAATAGGAATAAGTGCTAATTTCTTACCAGATAATCTTTGAGCGTTCATTTTAGTCACAGGTGTTTCGATTTCAACATCTTGTGTTTCAAAATCTCTCGTAACTTCATACGCCATAAGCATACCGACTTCATCGACAAGCTCTCTAAACTCTTTAGTGCCAGTTTTACGATCACGAATATAACTCAACTTATGCTGAATTAATGGATGATCAAAAACGTGTACTTTACCCATAAGTCTAGCCTCCAATAAATATTTATTTGTTGTAAAGTGGAAACTTAGAAGTTAGTGACAATACGCGTTCATGTGCTTCTTTTAATGTTTGTTCATCTTCTGGATTTTTAAGCACAAGTGCTATAATTCTACCTACTTCTTCAACTGCTTCCTCATCAAATCCGCGAGATGTTACTGCTGGTGTACCTAAACGAATACCACTTGTTACGAAAGGTTTTTCTTGATCAAATGGAATTGTGTTCTTGTTACATGTAATACCAACTTCATCTAAAGCATTCTCAGCTAATTTACCAGTAATGCCAAGAGAACCTTTAACATCTACACAGATAAGATGATTATCAGTACCGCCTGATACAATTCTTAAACCTTCGTCTTCTAGAGTTGCTGCTAATTTCTGAGCATTCTTAATTACTTGTTTTTGATATTCCTTAAATTCTGGTTGTAATGCTTCACCAAATGAAACTGCCTTACCAGCGATAACATGCATTAATGGACCACCTTGAATACCAGGGAAAATTGTTTTATCAATTTCTTTAGCATATTCTTCTTTACAGAAAATCATACCGCCTCTTGGTCCTCTTAATGTTTTGTGTGTTGTCGTTGTTACAAAGTCAGCATAATCAACAGGGTTCTGATGTAAACCTGCTGCTACTAAACCAGCGATATGAGCCATATCAACCATTAATTTAGCGCCAACTTCATCTGCTATTTCTTTGAATTTCTTAAAATCAATTTGTCTTGGATAAGCTGAAGCACCTGCTACGATTAATTTAGGTTGCGCTTCTTTTGCAACTCTCAAGATTTCTTCATAGTCAATTTGTTCATTTTCTTCAGAAACACCATACTCTACAAAGTTATATAACTTACCACTGAAGTTAACTTTTGCTCCATGAGTTAAATGTCCACCATGACTTAAGTTCATTCCAAGTACAGTATCACCCGGTTCTAAAGCTACAAAATAAACAGCCATATTTGCTTGTGATCCTGAATGAGGTTGTACATTTACGTGTTCTCCACCGAAAAGTTGTTTAGCTCTATCGCGTGCTAAATCTTCAACGATATCAACGTATTCACAGCCACCATAATAACGACGACCTGGGTAACCTTCTGCATATTTGTTAGTTAATACAGAACCTTGTGCTTCCATTACTGTTTCAGAAACAAAGTTCTCTGATGCTATAAGTTCGATATTATTATTTTGTCTATCAAACTCTTTTTCCATTGCTTTGAAAAGTTCTTCGTCTTGCTTTTTAATTAATGACATGTACAATCCCTCACTTTTAAGAATTTAATACTTTGCTCTTTCGCCGCCTATTAATTTAGGACGACTCTTAGCTATTGTAACAATAGCTTCTCCAATGCGCTTAGTTTCAATTGATACAGGTACTGCGACGTGCTTTAAATGCATACCAATTAGTGTTTGACCAATATCAATACCTTTATCGCATTGAATGTGTTCAACAACTATTGGGTCTTTCATGTGTTGGTATGCATAAGTTGACAAACTACCTCCAGCATTGGCTTGTGGTACAACAGAAACTTCAGTCATTGTATAAGAATCAAATATTTCTCGCTCGATTGTTATTGCACGATTAATATGTTCGCAACCTTGAAACGCAAAGTGAACACCTGTCTCTTTATGTATAAAATCAAGACTTTCATAAATAACCTTAGCGACATCAATCGAACCATCTGAACCTATCTTTGAACCTTTAACTTCTGATGTAGAACACCCAATGATGCATAGTTCTTGATTGTTAAAGAAATCAATAGACTTAAGTTCATTCAACAATTGTTTTAAATCTTCTTTCATGAACAACCGCCTTCAATCTTGTCTATACGTCTTTGGTGCCTACCGCCTTCGAATTCACTTGTCAACCAAGTCTTGACGATGAGAAGTGCTAAACCTTCACCTATAACACGTTGGCCCATTGCTAATACATTAGAATCGTTATGTTGTCTCGTCACTTCAGCAGTAAAAACATCATGCACAAGTGCACAACGAATCCCCTTTACTTTATTCGAAGCGATAGACATACCAATTCCAGTTCCACAAATCAAAATTCCTTTATCAAACGTTCCATCAGCAACACTTTCAGATACTGGTCTTGCATAATCTGGATAATCTACCGACTCACCTTTATGTGTACCAAAATCTTTATATTCAATGTTCATTTCATCAAGTAATTGTTTGATTGCTTCTTTGTATTCATAGCCACCATGGTCTGCTGCAATAGCTACTTTCATCTTCCCACCTCCCAATTTGTTTATACTATAATATTATAACTTATTTTCTATGTGTGTTATAGCAATTCTGCAAATTATTTGAATTCTTAATTACTTTGTAATAAATCTTCAATCAGTGCTCTCAATTCTTCGTAAGTATTTTGATAAATGATTTGTGACTGACCAAAGGGATCTGAGACATCTCCCTTTTCGCCTCTTACGTATTGCTTTATTGAATGAATGTTGTGATGTTTATATTGTGATTCTAGAATCATTTTATGAGTTTCAGTCATGGTTAAGATAATATCAGCATCTAAATCTTGCTCTGAAAATTGTTTGGCAGTATCAGGTATGGGCAAATCATTTTTAAAGATGATATCCATTGATTGCGGAGATATTGGTGTTCCATCAAAAGCTGAAATGCCTCTAGATTGAATATTATATTCAGGTTTAATATCTTTGGCTATCGCTTCAGCCAATGGACTTCTACAAGTGTTGCCTGTACATACAAAAACTATTTTCACAATTCATCTTCTCCTTTAATATTATGACCACTTGCTTTATCAATTCTATTCATTAGTGCGATCGTATCGTCATTTCTTTCGTAGCCACTTATATAAATTTCATCAATATTTGTAAGTTGATCTGCTATTCGCAAAGCATCATACAAATCGTGATGCGCACCTTTAATATCTGAAACATCTCTACCAAGCGGTATAAAAGTCATTTGTTCTGAGATTAATGGCTCAATACTTTTAGGACCTATTACTGCTATCTTTTTAGAAATATCATCAGACAAACCCATTTGTTTTGTAATACCACCTTCTATTAATGTTACAGGTTGCGAAGGTGCATAATGTTTATATTTCATACCTGGCGCAATTGGTTTTTCCAGATCTAACTTTTCGTTAATAATACTGTTTGGTAGCACTTTATTAATCATCTCTATTGTTATTGAACCAGGTCGTGCAATTTTAAATGGATAACTAGTACAATCTATTACAGTACTTTCTATACCTTCATCAATATCTTCTGCTTGAATGATGCCATATATTCTTCCATCCAAATCATGTTTAACATGTTCAAATTTAGTTGGTGAAGGTCGTCCACTTATGTTGGCACTTGGTGCCGCAATAGGTAAATTTGTTAATTGTAGAACTGCTCTACCGACATGATGACTTGGCATGCGAACAGCAACAGATTGTAAACCACCCGTAACACGATCACTTAAAAATCCTGACTTGTAAGGAACAATAAAAGAAATGGGTCCTGGCCAAAAAGCATCCATTAAAATTTCAGTTTCTTTAGATATATTTTGGGTGAAGTCATTTAATTGAGATTTATCATGTATATGTACAATAAGTGGATTATCAGATGGTCTACCTTTTGCTACATATATTTCTTTAACTGCTTCTTCATCTTTTGCACTAGCACCTAATCCATATACCGTTTCAGTTGGTAAAGCAATCAATTTATTTTGATGATATCCTGCAATAATCTCATCGATTTGTGGATAACTTTGTAAGTTATGAACATACTTACGCACATCCCAAACATTTGTTTTCAATGCATTTCTTCCCTTCTTTAAAGCATTTATTGTATTAAAACAAAAGTTATCCACACAACGTGGATAACTCCCGTTAAATGTGCATAACTTCTATTGATTATTCCAATTAAATTGTATCATACGATTGTTTTGATTTATATCTTGAATGATTTTTACATCTTCAACATTCAAATGGGTTTGAATAAAGTCTTTTAATATCTCACCTTGCAAATGACCAATTTCAAAAATGACGAGTCCATTATCTGACATAACGTGTTCTATATTTAGTATAATATCTTTATATATCGCTAAGCCATCATCTTCAGCAAATAAAGCCAAATGTGGTTCATAATTTAAGACAGTATCAGGCATTTCTTTTTGTTCTTCATATGAAATGTACGGTGGATTTGAAACGAGCACATCCACTTTAATATTTTCTTTAATCAGCGGTTCTAAAGATTTACCCTTTAGAAATTCTATCGGTGCTTCAAGTGTTGATGCATTTGTTTTGGCAATTGATAGTGCTTCTTCACTAATATCAGTCGCGATAACAGATAAATCAGGTAGCTCTTTTTTCAGCGTGATCGCAATAGCACCTGTACCTGTTCCTATGTCACATACGACTACTTGCTTGTTCTGAATCATTTGTAATGTTTGATAGACAAGTTCTTCTGTTTCTGGTCTAGGTATTAATACATGTTGGTTCACTTTGAACTTTCTACCATAAAATTCTGCGAAACCTGCAATATATTGTACGGGCTCACCTTCATACATACGTTCTCTACTATTTAAATAAGCATCCAAAATATTAGAAGGTACATCTTGATTTAAATTCATGGCAACTTGCGTTCTAGACATACCCGAAATATCCTCTAATAACCAATCAGCACGAGAGGTTTCAAACCCTCGTGCTGATAATCCATCATAAGTTTCATTTAGTAACTGTTGAAAATTATAATTGGCCATTATTCAATTCTTCCAATTTTTCCGTTTGTTCATGCAACGTTAATGCATCGATAATTTCGTCAACTTTACCTTCCATAATTTGATCTAACTTCTGTAAAGTTAATCCTATACGATGGTCAGTTACTCTGTTTTGAGGATAGTTATACGTTCTAATTCTTTCTGAACGATCTCCTGTACCAACAGCTGACTTTCTTTTTTCAGCATATTTAGCATTCTCTTCTTGAACCATCATATCGTAAACTCTGGCTTTCAATACTTTAAATGCTTTTTCACGGTTCTTAATTTGAGATTTTTCAGATGATGTCGCAACAATACCAGTTGGTAAATGTGTAATACGTACAGCTGAGTCTGTCGTATTGACGTGCTGACCACCAGAACCACTAGAACGGTATGTTTCGATTTTTAAATCTTCAGATCTAATATCAATTTCAACATCTTCAGCTTCTGGTAATACTGCAACTGTTGCTGTAGAAGTATGAATACGTCCACCTGATTCAGTTTCTGGTACACGTTGTACACGGTGTGCGCCATTTTCATATTTAAGTTTACTGAATGCACCGTTTCCTTGAATAGAAAAGCTGACTTCTTTATAGCCACCATGGTCACTAATATTCTCTTCAACAACGTCAATTTTGTAGCCATGTGCTTCAGCAAATCTTGAATACATTCTGAATAAGTCGCCTGCGAAAATAGCCGCTTCATCTCCACCTGCTGCGCCACGAATTTCCATAATAACGTTCTTATCATCGTTAGGGTCTTTAGGAATAAGTAGGAATTTTAATTCAGATTCTAATTCAGGTACACGTTTAGTAAGACTATTAATTTCTTCTTTCAACATATCTTGTTCTTCTTTATCTGTTGTTTCGTTTAACATTAATTTAGCATCTTCAATGTCACCTTTAACAGATTTATAAGTTCTATATACATCAACTGTCTTTTGTAAGTCAGATTGTTCTTTTGAATATTTTCTTAGCTTGTCTGTATCCGAAACGACATCCGGATCACTAAGTAATTCATTTAATTGTTCATATCTATTTTCAACAATTTCTAATTGATCAAACATTTATATCACTCCTTATTTCAGTTCTAATTATATGATGATCTCTACATCTTGGTTCATAACTTTCGTCAGCACCTACTAAAATAATCGGATCATCAATATGGGCAGGTTCACCATTAATAAGTCTTTGTGTTCGACTTGATGGAGATCCACATACTGCACATACCGCTTGTAATTTCGTAACAATTTCCGCAACTGCCATCATTTCAGGCATTGGTTCGAATGGCACACCTTTAAAGTCCATATCTAATCCAGCTACAACAACTCGATAGCCTTCTTCTGCTAACTTTTGTGCTACGCTTACGATTTCATTATCAAAAAATTGGACTTCATCTATTCCAATAATATCGATGCCTTGTAAATCATATTTTAATATTTGACTAGAATGTTCTATGCTGATTGCATCAAGTTGATTTCCATTATGAGATACTACAGCTTCTTCACTATATCGATTATCAATAGATGGCTTAAATACTTTTACATTTTGTTTCGCATATAAACCTCTTCTCAGACGTCTTATAAGCTCTTCTGACTTACCACTAAACATACTTCCGCAAATACATTCTATCCATCCGGAATGGTAATTTTCGTACATACTACTTATCCACCTTTTTCAACATAATCGCTTAATTATATCATATTATTTTTACTTATTTATTAATTTTTACAAAAAAAAAGCACCCTTTATAAAAGGATGCTTGATTCGCTTCATAATTAGTTGTTTGATTTGAAACCAAATTTTTTGTTGAAGCGTTCCACACGACCATCCGCAGATGCGAATTTTTGACGTCCTGTATAGAATGGATGTGAATCTGAAGAGATATCTAAACGGATAACTGGGTATTCGTTTCCATCTTCCCATTCCATAGTTTCATTTGAAGTACGTGTTGAACCACTTAAGAATTTGAAGTCTGTAGTTGTATCTAAAAAGATAACTTTATTATACTCTGGATGAATTCCTTGTTTCATTTTTTTCAGCTCCTTTGCCCTGAACCATCTGGAACAGAGTTTATTTGTGACTTATTCACTCAATACTTACATATTATATATGTTGAAGAATTAAAATGCAACCTTAAATTTATATAATCGGTTTACCAGTCTTGGCACTATCGACCATAGATTTTCTTAAAACTTCAAAGAATTCTTCGTTAGAATTCGTGCGTTTTAACTTTCTAATAAATCTTTCAGAGAAATCATTTGAATCAGTAAATAAATTACGTAACTGCCAAATCATTTCAAGTTCTTCTTTATCTAATAGCAATTCTTCTTTACGTGTTGAACTTCTTCTAATATCAATTGCAGGGAACACTCTCTTCTCAGACAATTTACGATCTAAATGAAGTTCCATATTACCTGTACCTTTAAATTCTTCATAAATCATATCGTCCATACGAGAACCTGTTTCAACTAATGCAGTCGCTAAAATTGTTAAACTGCCACCCGCTTCAATATTTCTAGCAGCTCCGAAGAAATGTTTAGGTCTATGAAGGGACGCTGGATCTAAACCACCTGATAATGTTCTACCACTTGGTGGCACGACTAAGTTATATGCTCTTGCTAATCTTGTTAATGAATCCATTAATATAATTACGTCTTCACCGATTTCAACAAGACGTTTAGCTCTTTCAAGTAATAATTCAGCCACTTTAACATGATGTTCTGGCGGCTCATCGAATGTTGAGTTAACAACTTCAGCTTGTTCAACAGAACGTTCAATATCCGTTACTTCTTCTGGACGTTCCCCAATTAATAATACAAATAATTTCGCTTTTGGTTGGTTAATTGCGATAGCATTAGCAATTTCTTTAAGTAATGATGTCTTACCAGCTTTAGGTGGCGCTACAATCATTCCACGTTGTCCTAAACCTATTGGCGTAATTAAATCCATAATTCTAGTTGAATAATTTTTACTTGTAGTTTCTAATTGGATACGTTGTTGTGGGTATAGAGGGGTTAACGCTTGAAAGTGTGGTCTTTTTTTAACTTCTTCTGCATTTTGATCATTTACAAAGTCAACTTGTAACAATCCGTAATACTTTTCGTTTTCTTTAGGTTTTCTAACTTTACCAGTTACTTTGTCACCTTTTTTAATCTCAAAGCGTCTAATTTGGCTAGCAGATATGTAAATATCTTTTTCACCTTTAGAATAGTTAACGGTACGTAAAAAGCCATAACCATCAGGTTGAATATCATCTAAGATACCTTCCATATAATAGTTGCCGTCTTTTTCCATTTGAGCTTCCATAATTGCTAAGACAAGTTCTTTTTTATTTAATTTACTATAATTTGTTATTCTCAGTTCTTTTGCCTTTGATGTTAATTCTTTAGTTGTATAGTTCTTGTATAATTCGTGAAACGATTCATACTGAGGACTTGTTCTAACTCTTTCAGCCATTTTTATGACACCCATTTCTTAAAAATCTCATTCATTTTTATCAGATTTATAATCTGCCTTTAAACTATAGCATTTTTTTATGAAGATGACAAAATAAGTTATATATAAATTATGTTAAAATATTTCACTTTTTTAAACAATAATAACCATCATACAAAAAGACTGAAACACCTAAATGTTCCAGTCTCAAAAATATATTATATTTTGTAATTTTACTATTCTTTAAAATAACCTGGAATTGCTTTAATTTCTAAGAATTCTTCAATTCCATAGTCGCCCCATTCTCTACCAATACCTGATTGTTTATAACCACCGAATGGTAAATTAGGTTTTCTACCTGCATCATTAATTTCCACAGTACCTGCTTCTAATGCTTTAGCAACTTCTCTTACACGTTCTAAATCTTTACCATATACATATGCTGCTAAACCATAAATTGTATCATTAGCAATTTCAATTGCTTCATCTAAGTCTTTATAAGTAATAATTGTACCTACTGGACCGAATATTTCTTCTTGAGCAATTGTCATATCATTTGTTACATCAGTAAATAATGTTGGTTTAACGAAGTAACCTTTTTCAAGGCCGTCTGGTTTACCAACACCACCATGTAATAATGTTGCACCTTCATCGATACCTTTTTGAATATAGCTTTGAACTGTATCAAATTGTTTTTTAGATACAACTGGACCAGCATCTTGGCCAGCTTCTCTAGGATTACCAACTTTAACATTTTCAATTGCTTTTTTAGCTGCTGCGATAAATTCATCTTTAATACTTTCTGGTACTAATGTACGTGTACCTGCAGTACAAACTTGACCAGTATTTTGTACGAATTTAGCAACTGCACCTTTAGCTGCTTCTTCGATATCTACATCATCTAAAACTACTAATGGTGATTTACCACCTAGTTCTAATGATACTTTTTTGAAGTCTTTAGCAGAGTTTTCCATAATTTTTCTACCAGTTGGGCCAGAACCCGTAAATGACATCATACGTACATCAGGATGTGAACTTAATGGATCACCAACACTTTGGCCATCACCATTGACTAAGTTGAACACACCTTTAGGCACGCCAGCTTTTTCAAATATTTCAGCTAAAATAATTGCTGCAAATGGTGTTTCTTCAGATGGTTTTAAGACTACAGGTGAACCTGCAGCAAATGCACCAGCTAATTTTAATGATGTTTGGTTAGTTGGGAAGTTCCATGGTGTTACTAATCCAGAAACACCGATAGCTTCTTTAATAACTAAATCATCACCACGACGTTCTTCAAATTGAATTGAATCGATTGCTTTACTTGCTTCTCTAAAATGATTTAAGCCCATTTGATAATGAACAGATTCTGATTTTTCAATTGGTGAGCCTAGCTCATCCGTCATAACATCTATTAAATCTTCTTTTCTATTTTCGTATTCATCTGCAATTCTTTCTAGTAAAGCTTTTCTTTCTTCTAAAGAAGTATTTCTAAATTTCACGTACACTTTTTTAGCGGCAGCTACAGCGTCACCAACATCTTGTTTGTTACCTGCAGCAATTTTACCCATTACTTCTTCTGTAGCAGGGTTTATAACATCTAATGTTTTTCCACTATGACTTTCAACCCATTCGCCATTTATATATTGCTTGATATCTTGTCTCATGAATTATCTACTCCTTTATATTTGTTACATTAGTTATTATAGTATGGATGATAGTCATAATTAAAATAATCTGTTTGGGAATTGATTAATTTAAATTTCAAACAAATAAAACACCCGCCAACGAAATGAGTTTCATCGCATTGACGGGTACTTTATAATATTCAATTCGTTTAGGAATGATTTTCTTGCAATTCCACATTTTTTTGTGCCCACTCTTCTAATGGTACAAGCGCTTGTGCTAATTCGTATCCTTTAGTTGTTAAATGATATTCAACTGATAGAGGCGTTGTTGTAACAACTTTCTTCTCAACTAATCCCCAATCACTTAATTCAGTTAATTTAAGAGATAATGCTCTAGGTGTAATACGTCTTAAGTCTCTTTTCATATCAGAAAAATGAGCCGAACGTTCATCACAACGTGACAAATAATTAAGTATTAAACCATTCCAACTGCGTCCTATTACTTTAAAAGTTTCTTCCAAATAAGGACATACTTCCATGTTACTCACCTCTTTAACTTCTATATTGCCATTATACTACACTTTATATACAAAGTATATATTTTATACTTGTTATACGGTTTCAGTCCAAATATCAGCACCGAGTGCTTTTAATTTTTCAACAATACCGCTATATCCTCTATGAATATGCTTCACATTATAAACAGTTGTAACACCTTCAGAGATTAAACCAGCAATTAATAAAGATGCACCTGCTCTTAAATCACTTGCTGCTACACTTGCGCCTGTCAATTTAGATGGGTAATAAATAGCTGTGCCGTTTTCTAAATTCACATTAGCACCCATTCTAATCAATTCATCAACATGTTTAAATCTTGCAGGATAAATTGTTTCTGTTATTTTACTTTGACCATTTGCTTTTAATAATAAAGGTGTGAACGGTTGTTGTAAATCTGTCGCAAATCCAGGATAAACAGCAGTTTGTATATCAACTGGTTTATATTCATCTTTACCTTGAATTAAGACCGAATCTTCACCTAAATCGATTTCAGTACCCATCTCTCTTAATTTAGCGATTAATGGTTCTAAATGTAAAGGAATGATATTTTCGATGTACACTTCTTCACCCATGGCTGCTGCTGCACACATGTATGTACCTGCTTCTATTCTATCAGGAATAATTGTATGTTTCGTACCATGCAAGGATTCTACACCTTCAATTTTCAATGTATCTGTACCTGCACCTCTAATTTTAGCGCCCATATTATTTAATAATGTCGCAACATCAACAATTTCCGGTTCTTTCGCTGCGTTTTCAATTACTGTTTTACCTTTTGCTAAAGAAGCTGCTAACATAATATTGATCGTTGCACCAACGCTAACAACATCCATAAATATTTTAGCACCAACTAATTCTTCTGCTATTAAATACATCGCACCTTGTTCATTTGTTACTTTTGCACCTAGTGCTTCAAAACCTTTAATATGTTGGTCAATTGGTCTAGGGCCTAAAGGACAACCACCAGGTAAACCAATTACACATTTTTTAAAACGTCCAAGCATAGCACCCATCATATAATAAGATGCTCTTAAAGATTGTACTTTATTGTTAGGTAAAGGGAGATTCACTGCATCGCTTGAATCAACGACAAGCTGATCACCATTTAATTCTGTTTTTATATTTAAATCACCAAGTAGGCTCATTAAAGTTTTGACATCTGAAATATCTGGTAGTCCATCTAATGTCACAACATCATTCGCCATTAAACTTGCTGGAATAAGTGCAACTGCACTATTTTTAGCACCACTTATTTGCACTTTACCATTTAATTTTTTGCCACCATTTATTTTTATAACTTCTTGAGACATATGTTTACTCCTTTACTTCATCGTCTTAGAGAATGCATACTCTCTCAACATGAATAGATAATTATTTCCATTATATACTATTCAATAAGATAAACGCAAAAACATAAAAAGTAAATAGAAATGACATAATTTACTACGAAAGAAGTATCAAATTTTAAATTTTTGAAATTAAAATAAATTGAGTAAACGTATTGAATAAATATTCAATTTTTCTTTAAAAACAGAAAAAACTACTACAAGCACGATGCTTGTAGTAGTTTGAATTTAATTAAAATTAAGCTTGGTTAGAAGTACCAAATTCTTGGATTTTACCTTTAACTGTTGCTTTAATTGCTTCACGAGCAGGTCCTAAGTATTTACGTGGATCGTAAACTTCGCTGTCGTTATTTAACACTTCACGAACTGCTTTAGCAGATGCGATTTGGTTTTCAGTGTTAACGTTGATTTTAGCTGTACCGAAAGTGATAGCTTTTTTGATATCGTGAGTTGGGATACCAGTACCACCGTGTAATACTAATGGTAAACCAGTTGAAGCACCGATTTCTTCCATTTCTTTGAAACCTAAGTTTGGTTCACCTTTGTAAGGTCCGTGTACTGAACCTAATGCAGGAGCTAAAGTATCAATACCAGTTCTTTCAACTAATTCTTGACATTCTTTAGGATCAGCATAGATAACGCCTTCTGCAACTACGTCATCTTCTTGTCCACCAACAGTTCCTAATTCAGCTTCAACAGAAACACCGTTAGCATGAGCATATTCAACTACTTTAGAAGTAATTTCGATGTTTTCTTCGAATGGGTGGTGAGATGCATCGATCATTACTGAAGTGAATCCAGCATCGATAGCTTCTTTACATTTTTCGAAACTTGAACCGTGGTCAAGGTGAATAGCAACTGGAATCGTAATGTTGTAATCTTCAATTAAACCTTCAACGATTTTAACGACAGTTTTGAAACCACCGATATAACGTCCAGCTCCTTCAGATACACCAAGGATAACAGGAGCATTTTCTTCTTGTGAAGCTTGAAGAATAGCTTGTGTAAATTCTAAGTTATTGATGTTGTATTGACCAACAGCATAACCATTTTCTTTTGCTTTAATTAACATTTCTTTCATTGAAACTAAAGGCATTGAGTTTCCTCCTAATGTGCAAGGCACGAATTATTTACAAAATTATTATATCAAACTTTGTGAACATATGCACCTTTTGAAAGCCCTATCCTAAATGTTTTCTTACAATTTTCATAACTTCTTCAATTGTAAACGGCTTCATTAGCACGCCTGTAATATTTCCTTTTTTTAAAACTTCTAACTCGGTAGATGATTGAAATGCTGAAATGATATAAACCGGAATATTTTTATCAGATTTTCTAATTTCGGCAAATACTTCTTCACCAGAAATTCCAGGCATTCTTTTATCTATAAAAATCAGTTTATAAGTATTTTTATGAAATAATTCAATGCCATCCGCTCCATTTTTAGCAGTATCTACATTAAAATGATTTAATTCCATAATTTCTTTTAATAATTGTCTAATATTCTTTTCATCATCTATAATAAGTACATCCATTGAAGATACCCCACTTTTTCTATAAAATAAATTTAATGACGTTAATAAGGAGAATACAAATTGCTTAAAATATTTAATACACAATTAAACGGCATATTTAGTAAAATAGATGCCCAAATTGAAGAAATTGAAATTGCGTCCCAACTGCTTATGCAAGCAGCAAACGGTGAAGGCAAAATACGCATTAAAACTTTCGACGAAATCAATCATTTTCAAGCATTTATGACTGACAGTAACGAAAGCTTACCACATTCAGAAACACTCAATACTTTAGATGAAATCAAAAAGATCGACTCTACTGACCGTGTATTATTAGCCGGAGCTTCCTTTACTGAAGAACTCAACGAATGGATTACAAAATTAAACGAATACGATATAGATTTTGTCGTAATAGCTAATAAAGATAAAGACAATAAAACACATGAAGCACTTATGCATTATATTGACTTATCAACACCAAGAGCAATCGTTCCAACCGCTGATTACAGTAAAATTATTACCCCACATCTTATGGCTTTAAATTATATATATTATATCATGTTTGCTGAAATGCATGAGATTACACAAGATTTAAATGAAGAAATCTAGTAATAGTAGATAATGGGGTTGAGTTTTATGAGTTGGTGGATAATGGATGTTTTAGTTACAATTCATATGAGTTTTGTAATTACCGCACCCGTTACGAACAAGTTTACCCAAAAGTGTTCACAACGCAGCATACTATAATCTTCAATTATATAATCCCACAAAAAAGCGCCCTCTATCTTAAATACTTGAAAAAGTATTAGGATAAAGGGCGCTATATATATTATTTATTTTGAATACTTGCTTCTACAAATCCTCTGAATAATTTTTGTGGACGTGTTGGTCTAGATAAGAATTCTGGATGGAATTGACATGCTACAAACCATGGGTGATTTTCTAATTCTACGATTTCTACTAATCTACCATCTGGGCTTGTTCCTGAGAATTTCATACCTTTTTCTTCTAATCTTTCGCGATATTCATTATTAAATTCATAACGGTGACGATGTCTTTCGTCTACTTCTAACTCACCATAGACTTTATGTGCAATTGTACCTTCTTCAATTTTACATGGGTAAACGCCTAATCTTAATGTTCCGCCTAAATCTTCGATGTCTTTTTGTTCTGGTAATAAATCGATAATTGGGTATGGTGTGTTTGGATCTAATTCAGCTGAATGTGCATCGTTTAATCCAACTACGTTTCTAGCAAATTCTACTGTTGCTAATTGCATACCTAAACAAATACCTAAGTATGGTACGTTATTTTCACGTGCATATTGAATTGCTAATATCTTACCTTCTACACCTCTATCTCCAAATCCGCCTGGTACTAAAATACCATCTACATCTGCAAGTTCTTTTTGATAGTTTGTTTCGTTTAATTTTTCAGAGTCAATCCATTTAATTTCAACGTCTGATTTAAAATCATAACCAGCATGTTTTAATGCTTCTGCAACTGATAAGTATGCATCTTGTAAGCTAACATATTTACCTACTAAACCAATTTTCACTGATCCTTCTAAATTACGAACAGTGTCTAATAATTGGTTCCACTCTGTTAATTCCGCTTCTGGTGCAGCTTCTAAGTCTAATCTCTCAATGACGATATCATCCATATGTTGTTCTTTTAATGCTAATGGAATTTGATATAACGTATCAGCATCTCTACATTCAATGACTGCACGTTTGTTAATGTCACAGAATAATGCAATTTTATCTCTTAAATCTTGAGTCATTTCATACTCAGTACGTACCACAATTAAATCTGGTTGAATACCTAAACCTCTTAACTCTTTTACACTATGTTGTGTTGGTTTTGTCTTCATTTCACCAGCAGCTTTAATATATGGAAGTAACGTACAATGGATGTACATAACATTTTCACGACCAAGATCACTCTTGATTTGTCTAATTGCTTCTATAAATGGTAAAGATTCAATATCACCTGTTGTACCACCAATTTCAGTAATCACAACATCAGCATTTGTACTTTCGCCAGCCATTAATAATCTTGATTTAATTTCATTTGTAATATGCGGGATAACTTGGACTGTACCACCTAAGAAATCGCCACGTCTTTCTTTTTTAAGTACGTGAGAATAAACTTTACCTGCTGTTACATTTGAATATTTATTAAGATTAATATCAATAAATCTTTCATAATGTCCTAAATCTAAGTCTGTTTCTGCTCCATCTTCAGTTACAAAAACTTCACCATGTTGATATGGACTCATTGTACCTGGATCAACATTTAAGTATGGGTCAAACTTTTGAATCGTTACATTTAATCCTCTATTTTTAAGTAATCTCCCTAGTGATGCTGCTGTAATACCTTTACCAAGAGACGATACTACGCCACCTGTTACGAATATGAACTTTGTCATGTTTGTACCTCCATTTATTTTTTAAAAAATAAAAAACGCTCCCACTTACATTGTTAAAAATGTAAGGAGGGAGCGCTATATTTATACGATTGTCCTATTTAAAGGAGCCCAAATAAAATATTACCATCTTTTAAAGAAAAGTCAATTAAAATTCGTCTTCTTCGTCTTCCTCATCTTCGTCTTCTTCATCTACAACAAGACCAGCTTCATCTAATTCATCTTCTACTTCTTCATCTTCAGGGTCTTCAGGATCATTTAAACCTTCTTCATCATCTTGATCAATTGTAATATCAAGTTCTTTAGTTTTGTCTTCTTCCCCTAATAATGAAATTTCTGAATCAGCTTCATCGTCTTCATCTAGAACATTGAATTTTTGAATTGTTGGTGCAATTTTTTCTTCGATATCGTCAACTGAATACCAGTCACGAAGTCCCCAAATATTCTCACCCACACTTAAGAAGCGTCCATCAGTATTTAAGTCCGTATAAAATTGTAAAATACGATTCTCAATTTCTGAATCAGTATAATTACCTAAGCTTTTGAATTCGTCTATCATATCATATAAGTTTGTTTCTTTACCGTTCTCTGTTAATAAAATATAAGCCATTTCGATAAATGAATGCTCATCTACCATTTCTTTTGTGAAATCTTTTAATTTCATGCTTTACTCTTCCTTTCAACAATCGAACTATTGTCGCACATTAATATTTATAATCATAACAGTTTACGATTATAATTGACAAGATGATTTTTAGCAAATGTTAGTTAATACTTAATATATTTCATGAGTTTAATATAGTCCTCTGATTTTTGTATTTCTACAAATCGTGCTTTCTCACATAACGGTTTCAATTTATTGTTTGAACCGAATAAAGTGATGTGTATTTCTTTCTTATCTTCAAACCTTCTTCTAACAAAAGTACTTAACTGTCTTAAAGCACTCTCTGCGATACCTTCTTTTCTTTCGTCTTCTTCAACTTCTATACTACGAATATCAAAATAGTGATCTTTATCTTCTAATACGATGATACCTACTTTTTGATTATCTTTCATTAAATGTATATCGACAAATTCATTATCTAAATCATCTTCATTTAATACAAGTTTCAATGAAGATACATATTTTGAATCTAAATCTAAATAATATAATCGTTCTTTACCTAATGGTCCTTCTTCTTTTGTAGCTGTATGCATAAAGCCAGCTCTTTCATATAAATTCCATGCTGCCTCATTTTCAGCATCTACTACTAAATATAAATGATCAAAATCAGGGAACACATGTTGAACATACTCAGGTAAATTCATCATTATAGTCGTGCCATACCCATTTCCTTGATACTTTTCATTGATTGATAATGAACGTATATAAACAACATTATGCGGTGTATCATAACCTTCGTGTTGATAATACTTATGCAATACAAAGAAACCAACTATGTCGTCTTGTTCATTTACAACGACATTAGGTCTTCTATCAGGATCTTCGATAGCACCATCCAACACTTCTTTAGGTAATGAAGAATAAATTTGTTGTCGTTCATTTAATTCAAAATCATATAGTGCCGTTCTCATATGTTCTTCAAATGGTTTAATGACGATTTCACCGAATGATTTAGCTTTCATGATTGATATCCCTCCGTTTGTTTATATATATCATAACGAATTTTACATTCAATGCGCAATTAAGAACCTTAGGAAACGTAATTATAATCCACATGTTAGTTTGATTTTGATGAGGATAATAGAAATAAGACTGCATAATTTAAAGGGGGATATTAATGAAACAGTCAAAAGAAAATACAGACAGGCATAATAATAAGACAACATTAGTATTTTGGGTATCAATGTCTATTATATTATTAGTGACTTTAATTGCTGGAATTTTTCCAAATGGTTTTGGTAAATACGCTAATATATTATATACATTTATATCTAACAGTACAGGATGGTTATTCTTAATCATCGTATTCGTTTTAGATATTTTTTTAATTGGGTTAGCCATAACAAGGTTTGGTCGATTTAAACTCGGTAGAGACGACGAAGAACCAGAATTCTCATTTATATCATGGGTCGGCATGTTATTCTCTGCTGGTCTCGGTGTCGGGATTGTATTCTGGGGTGTAGCTGAACCAATGACACATTACTTAAAATCACCACTTCCAAATGAAGTAGATGGCTCTACATTAGAATCAGCTCGATTTGCAATGGGTTATACATTTTTCCATTGGGGCATTTCACAATGGTCTATCTTTGCAATGGCAGGGCTTATAGTAGCTTACTTCCAGTTTAGAAAAAGAAGAGACGGTTTAATATCTACAGCAATGGAACCTGTATTTGGTGAAACTTATAAAAAACCATTCAGAAATATTATCGATATCCTAGCGATAGTCGCAACAGTAATGACTTATATAGATGATGACACAGATTTCTCTAAGTCATTAGAAGAACGTGAAGAAGAAGTAAAATAATTAAAAAAGTCACCATTCATTGTTTAAATTAATGAATGGTAACTTTTTGATTGTCGTAACTTCATAATTTAAAACGTATGAATCGAAAAATATACCCAATAGACGATTATCCATACGATCAACCATAGTAATATTTTTATATATCGATTAACGTTTTTAAACACAATATGACTGAGTACATATGCTAGATAGCTCGTTAATATAAATCTCAAGAGTCTTGCAATGAAACTTACGATTATAAATATAATAAATGATATACCTTCATGATAGCTCATCATTGCATAAAGTTTATATGGAATACCAAATAAAGGTGCTTCTATTAATCCGAGTACACCTTTATATTCTAATGAATGTATCACATGTTTTATCATATATGGATGAATACCAGGAATGTTAATCATGATCATTTCAACAAAGTTCAAATGTTGAATTGAAATAATGTAAACGATAATTCCACCTAGAACTGCACCTATAATAGCAATCAGATTTGCACATAATAATTTAAATTTACTTTTTTGCATGATTGCATAATAAGTTAAAGCAACATCAGGGATAATAAAGAAAACAATTGCTTCAAGAAAAGCCCATATAAATATGATTACCATTCTTTAAAATCACCTTCATTTCTGAGTTCATTCATTCGTTCATTAAGCTCATCCATAAATGCTTTTCTATTCTCATTAAATAAAAATGGACGCCCTACAAAAATATCAACAAAGAATGGTACAAATAGTTTTGAGCCTTTTGGTAATGATTTTCCTAAACCATGTAGAAACAAAGGTTGTATAGGAATGTTTGGTCGTTCTCTCATTAAATAATAAATGCCCGATTTATACTTTGATAACTTTTCAGGTTCTCCCCTACTTCCCTCTGGATACAAGATAATAATACTGCCTTCATCTAAAGCATCAACAATTGGTTCAAATAATCCTTTAATATCTCTCGTCATTTTTCGCTCTATTGGTATGATTCTCATAATATTCATGGAAAACCATTTTAATATTTTGTTTTTTAGAAAATAATCACCTGCTGCTACAGGTCGTGCTTTCTTAAACCCTTCTCCTTGAAACAATGAAAGTAGTACAAGTGTATCTAAATGTGAATTATGATTGGCAATAATCACAATAGGACCTTTTTTAGGTAACCATTCTCGTCTACGTATATTTAATCCTAAAACAATTAAAATAATTGGCTTAATGATACATGTAAATATAATGAGTCTTAACATATCGGTTCACCCCTTAAAAGTAAAAGAACCTTACAAAGTGGAAGAAGAGTGGTGCTGTGTACGTTAAAGAATCTACTCTATCCAAAATACCGCCATGACCTGGTATTGTTTGAGAAGTATCTTTAATATTTAAATCTCTTTTTAAAGCTGAAATATTCACATCTCCCACAAATCCCATAATACTAATATATAAACCTGCTACAATCATGCCTAATAATGTAAATGGCGTTAATAATGGTGCTAAACATAACGATAGAATTGTCGTTGAAATAACCCCTCCAACAAAACCTTCCCAAGTCTTGTTCGGACTCACTTTAGGTACAATTTTGTGTTTACCAAATGCTTTACCAAACAGAAATTGAAAAACATCATTTGCTTGCGTTAATATAACTAAAAATAAAACGAGGCTCGCACCGGGTACTGAACTTTTTTCTCCAGGTAAGACAATTAAATATGCTAAATGACTTAAACTAAACACCATCAACATCATGCCCCATTGTACAGATCCCATTGATTGTAAAAACCCTTTTGTTTCACCTATCAATATAGCTTGTATCGGTATAAATAAGAACATATATACCGGTATAAAAATAATAAACATGCCATAAAACCCAAAATAGATAAATGTAAATTGAATCGGTATAGATAAGTACGCCCAGAATAATACAGCTCTATGTCTACGATTCGTAGGTATTAGAGAAAAGTACTCTTTCAAAGCTAAAAAACAAAGTAAGCCAAGAAAAATCAATGACATAGTAGAGTGAATGACTAAGGCGATTGTAAAGATAATACACATACTCCACCATGATTTAATTCTTAATCTAATTTCAGTGAAGTCTTTTTCAGGATATCGTTTCGTTAAATAAATACTAATCAAACTGGATAATACGAGTACGATAAATACCCCAATCATAACAATCAGCATTTCTGAAGATATCTTCCCTAAGTTCATGATTTAACCTCCTTCAACCCATTTGTTATTCGATTATATATATTGATTAACATGAGTATTGAACAAACGTAAAACACAAAATGTAAATAAGGAATGATATTTAAATGAACAAAAATCAAGAAACTGATGAAACCTACAATAAATGCTCGGTCACTTTTACCCATCGGACCGTCATATCTTCTTGAACTACCTATCACTCGAACAGTTACACCAGCCATTTCACTAATGATTGATAAACTGATAAACAACATAATACCTATTCCATAATCTTCAGCAATAAACACGAATGGTATAAATAGAAATAAATCACTTATAACATCCCCTAATTCATTCAACAATAACCCTAAATGAGATTTCATTTGATATCTTTTTGCCATTACACCATCAATTGCATTTAAAGCCATTCTCACAAACATCAAAATGGGCATTAAAATAAATATCCATTTGTTGTCATGAAATATACTTAAAATAATCCCGGTTAAAATAGATAACACTAATGCTAATATTGTAACTTGATTTGGTGTCATTCCGATTTTTCTCATCCAGTCAACGATAGGCATTAATAGTTGCTGAAATTTCGGCTTTATTTCGTATATGCTAATCAAAATATAACCTCCCTCATTTATACTTGGTATCATCTTATCATGTAATTATACGATTTTTGCAATATATTTCTAAAAACCATTAATTTATCATATACAATTTTTTATAGTATAATAACGATAATTATTTACTTTTCTAGATGAGGTGTTCGTGTGAAAATTGGTATTGATGCAGGTGGTACTTTAATTAAAGTCGTAACTGAATTAAATAATGAAAGAACGTATCAAAAATGGTTAGCAACTGACATTGATCAAGTTGCAGATTGGTTAAATCAATTAGATGATGTTCAAGTATCGATTACAGGTGGTAAAGCACAATACTTAGACTCATGCATTAAACATCAAGCGAAACGTAGTATTGAATTTGATGCGACTTATAAAGGAATTCAAATATTTTTAAAAGAAAACAATATAGATCTTCAAACATATATATTCTCGAATGTCGGTACAGGTACTTCTATTCATTACGCTACTACTGAGCATCAAGAACGTGCAGGTGGTACAGGAGCTGGTGGTGGTATGATACAAGGTTTAAGTTATTTACTGACTCAAATTAGTGATTATGATGAACTTGTTCAAACAGCTTTAAATGGGGATCGAGATAAAATAGATTTAAAAGTTAAACATATTTATAAAGGTGATAACACCCCTATTTCTGGAGAATTAACTGCTGCTAACTTTGGACATGTATTACAACATATGAATGATGCATTTCCAAATGCTGATCGCTTAGCAGCTGTAATGGGCATTGTGGGAGAAACAGTCACAACTGTATCCATTCATGCCGCAAGACAGTACAATACAGAAAACGTTGTGTTTATTGGATCTTCATTTGATAAAAATGAACTACTCAAAAACATCGTCGTTGATTACACGATTTTAAGAGGTCTAAAACCATACTTCATTGAAAATGGTGAATTTTCAGGGGCGCTCGGTTCAATATATTGTTAAACATTAAGGAGCATTAATATGAAAATTATAGAACCTAAACTACGCAATCAATTTGAATATGAGGAAGAAAATGATGTAACACTCTATCAATCTTCGTATGACTTATACTTTGATAAAGCATTGATTCAGTTAGATGAAGAAACAAGTCAAATCGATACAATGTATTTCAATCAATGTACATTTGAATCTGTTGATTTCACTAAAATTCACGGATTAGATATTATATTTAAAGGATGCGATCTTTCAAACTGTATATTTAGCGAAGCCTCTCTTAATAGAATACACTTCAAAGATTGTCGTATGATCGGTGCTAACTTTACAGATGTTAAACTTAAGCATGTACAATTTTCTAATTGTCAGTTAAAAATGAGTCAATTTCAAAATTGTAACTTAGATCACGTGTTATTTAACGATAATCAAATGTCAGAAACATACCTTTCATTCTGTACACAAAAATCTGTCGCAATTGAAAGATGTGCATTAGAATCTCTTGAAGTTGTTGAAACATCCTTAAAAGACATTGATTTATCGTCCAATACAATTGAACAACTTGTTGTACAACCTAACGACTTAAAAGGTGCAACAGTTTCTGAATATCAAGCATATGATATACTTCCGTTATTCGGGGTTAACGTAACATCAAACTAGAAGGTGACAATATGAATCAAATGATAGACATTTTAAAACGCTTTGGATTAAGTGAATATGGCTCTAAGGCTTATATCGCCCTTGTTCAAAATCCAGGCATAACAGCTTATAAACTAAGTGAAATATCAAGCGTACCACGTTCAAAAATTTATGAAGCGCTCAATAAACTTGATGAACAAGGACTTGCCTATTTCAATTTACAAGACCAAAAGAAATACTACTATGCCCTATCACCAAAACAAACCATTCAACTATTTGAAAAAAAGCAAAATGAAGAACTCCTTCAACTTGAACAAGAAATCAATAAATTAAATATCGTAACAGACACTGCACCTATTCAAATAGAAGTCTTAACAAATGAATCAACAATCATCAATACCGTAACATCTGCTATTAAACAAGCTAAAAGACAAATAACCGTTTCAATATGGCCAGACTTATATGACATCTTAACAAACCATGTCTCAGAAGATATCCATATTCAAGGAATCACATTCCAAGTCGACCAACCCGGCTATGATCTTATCAATCATCGTTATACAAACTACGTCAAAAGTTCATTAGCACTTAAACCATTTGTCGTAATCGTAGATGATGAACACATGATTTACGGACAAACAGCAGAATCAAATATGCGTGCTTATATCAGTTATGACCACACACAAATAAAAATGATGAAAGACTACATTTGGCATGACGTCTTAGTCAATAAATATATTAGTAAATTTGAAGAAGATATAGAAGACGAAATAACCCTTAAGAGAAAAACCTTTTTCTCTTAAGGGTTATTATTTGGGATAAATGATTTTACTACGTTGGGATGTAGTAACTACCTTAGTAGTTACTAATAATGTATCAAACAATCTTCCCACCGTCAACACGAATCGGTAAATATAATTTCTTCAACTTATGACCATTACGGTCGAGGTAAACGAGTTCCAATTTATGTTTACCTTTAATATTATCAAGTTTAGTGCTAAAACTTAAATGAGCTTCATATTTATCATAAGTCTCACTAGTTGTTTTATATTTACTATTTTTCAATTCATATTTTCCGCTACTTGTATCATATAAATCATCAACAAATAAATTGAAAGCTCCATCTAAGTTTTTTTCAAATTCATATTTTGATCCCTTATTTTTCAAAATGGTCATATCCATATTAATTGTTAACTCATTACTAACAGTATTCGCATCTAAATTACTGATTTTTAACTTTCCTACACTTATTTCATGATCATGGTTTAATTGGATTTTCTCTTTTGTTAATGCATAGTCAGTAAATGTTTCATTTGCCTTTACATATTGACGATAGCCTATTGAACCAATACTGATAATTAGAACGACTAAAACGGTAATGATGAGTGTTTTTTTCATAATTATTCACCTACTTTGATGACTTTTTCTTCGCTGCTTAATCTATATATGTATGCAATCAATACAAGATAAATCGATATACAGAATAAACTCGGTAAAAATTGTGAATTATATATACCATATGATATTAATAAGAAATGTATAGGCGATACAATTATATCGACTATCATGAATTCAGTAATCGCATAAAATAGTGTTTGAAGAATGAAAGGTATGAACTTAACAATAACCTTCTCCCCAAAATATAATAGTAATGATATTGAGAATACGTTTGTTACTATGCCCCATAAACCTACAAACACAATTAATGATAATATAAATATTGTTGGATAATCATAATACAAAGAAATGATCATTGGGTTATCTGAAAAAATGCCCCCGAATTGTTTAAATACAATATCAGGTTTTATATTCGGTAAAATCATAAACATTCCTAAAAAGTTTATTAAAAGCGGTAAAGTTACCATAATAAACGATACGAAACTCGAATAAATTAATGTCTTGAACTTTGATTTTAAATTTAATTTATAAAATAACGTACTAACGCCAATTGAAATGAGTAATGGCATAATCCCTACATATAAAATAGATAATAATGAGTCACCATTAATCATGATATTTTCTGTGTAAGGTGTATACTCTAGTAGTTGATATTCTCCATGCTCTATTTTGACATTCCACAAATGAATAATGGATATTGAACATAATAGAAGAAAAGAAATGATAAATTGCCATTTATAAATGATTAATTTTAAGTACTTTAACATATCAACCGCCTCCAATTACTATAATTTACCATTTTTTGATTTATTATAACCTCCAGTTAATATTTTTACAACAATCGAATAATATTATATTATTAATTAATTGCAATTAATTCGAAAGACAAAAAAAGACGCTTGCTTTATAGCGAGCGTCTTTTTTAATTACAATTATTTATTTAATTATTTAACAAGGCATTGCGTTTAAAATGGCTTTTGGATCTGTTACTGTACCGATCATGCCTGATTTTAAGTTGATTCCTAATGCGATGTCTTCTTGTTTCAAGTCTTCTAACCATTCTTCAAAGACTTCTGTTTCTACTTCAATAATATCGTATTCTTCAAAGTCATCACGATGTACTTTTTCTGCTAATTTACGCGTACTCCAGACTGTCATCATGTTTGGTAGACTTGCATCTTCTTCTGATACGATAATAAATTGTTTTTGTCCTTTAACTGTTAACCCGTATACATAGCTTTCGTTGCAAATGTCTTCTGCAAATTCTTCTATTCGGATATCATCTAATTCACTCATGATTTCTTCTATGAATGGAATTGCTTCTACTGTTAACCCTTCATTATCTTCGGATTTGTCTACAATGAATTGATCGCCTTCATCAAGGATATCATCCATTTCATATGTAACAAATCTATCTAAATCTAACTCCATAATTTTATCGTATTTAGTAATTTCATACGATTTCAAATATGACTCTGCACTTTCTTTCGTTGACCAAATAAGACGGTAATCTGTATCATTGTCTCTTAATATTTTACGGTCATTCAGCACAACATAAAATCTTTCTTTTGTTAATATTTGTTTAAATTTAGACATATCCTGGATAGCCATTCTACCACCCTTTTCTTTATATTTAATCCCAATAAAATATATTATACGTATAAGGTATAAGTCAATATAAATTAAGTTAAATTGTAAAAAATTTTTTATTCAATTTGACTACTTAATGCATCTAGAAATAGTTGCTCTTGTTCTAATGCCTTTTCTTCAGTTTCTGCATGCCAAATTCCAACAAATCTTGATTTTACGTTGTCTTTACCGAAATAGTCACCATCATAGTATGCAAGAGGATAGAGATGTCCATTTTTGATGAATTGTTCAATTGTATTGATGAAATGTGTGTTATCGCCTGTGGAATGATAACTTAGAAATTTATGAAAACCTTCATGCAAGCGATCTTTAAGTAATAACATACTTGTTGAACCATTTTGTCTGAAGTTTAAATCAATCGCATATACGTCATGGTTTTTATCTACTAGAAGATCAAAGCCTGAAACTCCTTTATAACCATATTCAACACCGTTTTTCATTATTTCGTATCCAGCCTCAATCACGCTTTGTGGTACTTGATTCGAATTAACATTACCATTGTAGAAGCCATATTTATCTGTAAGCTGTTTTACAGCACCTATATATTGTATACCCGTCTTTTCACTATATACGTATTGAACACAATAATTCTCAATTTCTTCAATAAATTGTTCGATGATAATGTATTTTGTATCAGATGCTTCTTTAATTCTATTTGTTGCTTTCTTTAAATCTGCTTCATTATAACAAATCATTACACCATACCCACCTGCTGTAGGTAATTCGTCTCCCGGTTTAATGACCAATGGTAAATCCCAGTTTTGAATAGCTGCTTCAAATTCTTCTGCTTTCACAATTTCTCGTTTCGGTAAATATTTACCACCCGTCCATTGTTCAATTTTCGATTTATTATTTAAATCTATAAATTTAGGTTTATAAACTGCATATTCTTCATCTTTACATAAATGTTGACCATGTATATATTGGAAGAATATTTTTTTATTTTCAGCAGTTAACTGTTGTAGTAAATGTTCATATTGCGTTCTATCTTTAAAAGTATATATATTGCTCGGAATATCCACATTTACTAATTTTAAAATTCTTTTAACATTATCTGTTAAACATGCTTCATGAACGATCATGGGCATGTTACTAATAATCATTTCTCTTGCTGTTAAAAAATTAGATTGTGCTTCTTCAGCTTTTAACCAAGGATTATCTTCATAAGAAGGTCTCGCATTATATACAATATCTTCTTCATATAAATCTCTTAACGTTAAATTGAGTGGTTTCCTATATTCTTTTTTCATAACAAGTTCTCCCTTAATGTTTGATGATGCTCAATGATTTCATTTCTAAGGGATACATTCTCTATAAGTTCTAATCCCATTGAGGCCAATATTTTCGCACCATTAATTAATGCCTTATCACCCTTTGTACTTGCAGCAGCTTGGCAAAATTCTTTCGTATGGCCGACTAAATTAGATGGTCCAATTTTAATGTGTGGGTGTATAGTCGGTACGATATGACTTACATTCCCCGTATCTGTAGAACCAAAACCAAAATCGTCATCAATGACTTCTTCGCCAACTTGTTCAGCGTGCTTTCTAAATAATTCGTCTAGAGGCTTATTAATAACGAATTCATTCACACCATTTTGGATTGGTCTTAATTCGTATGTACCACCCGTTTGTATAGCTGCACCTTCAGCTATTTTCCTCACTTTATCAGTAAGGATATCTAATTCTTTACGTGAAGTGGCACGTGTGTAGAAACGGGCATGTGTAAAATCAGGAATAATATTCGCTGCTTCACCTCCATTTAATATAACGCCGTGTACTTTATCTGTCTTTTTAATTTGTTGTCTTAACATGCTCACGCCATTAAAGAAAGATAACATAGCATCTAACGCATTAACCGCTTCAAAAGCATTTTCAGAGGCATGAGCGCTTCGTCCATAGAATTTAACATCAAATACATCTACAGCTAATGAAGGCACTGTCACGTAAGTCTCATGGCCAGGATGAACCATTAGTGCAATATCAATATTATCGATAATCCCAGCTTTCACATAAGTTGCTTTAGCACTACCATTAATACCTCCTTCTTCAGCAGGACAACCTAACACGACAACTTTGCCACCGATTTGATCAATCACTTTAGACAAACTGATACCTGCTAACACACTTGAGGTTCCAATAATATTATGACCACACGCATGACCAAGACCAGGTAATGCATCATATTCTGCTAAATATGCAATAGTTGGACCTTCTTTTCCTGAGTCATACGTTGCAATGAAACCTGTCGGATGTTTCGCAATATTCTTCTCTATCTTAAAATGATGATTCTTTAATTGGTCGCTTAATAAACGTGATGCAAATACTTCTTCATTACCTAACTCAGGACGTTCATGAATTTGATGACTCATTGATAAATATAAATGTCTATTTTGTTCTATATAATTAATAATATTTTGCGATAAGTTACTCATTAATGATTCACCTTTCCAATATAAAAGCGCACTACTTTGTAAGGAGTGCGCCAATCGTTCTTTTATCTTCCAGTAACAAACTGCAGGAATTGGCACCTTTCCATTATGGGAGGTTGCTGGACTTCATCGGGCCCTTCCCTCAGTCTCTCTTGATAATTCGTATGAAATTTGAATTTAATTCTAACTGTCTAACTCGGATATGTCAATGATTTGTTGCAATATCATTGGAATTTAAGTACCATTTTTCTGCTTTTTTCTCAAATTCTTTAATCATGCTGTCTTTGCCTTTATAGTACTGTTCACTATCATCAGGAAATTCAATCACTAAGTCGTGCTTTAGTCGACTATATCTTTCTCTTTCACCATTGAATGTTCTTAAATAATCCCTAAAAGATAATAATCTTAAAATATGTGGGCTACCTTCATCATAAATATGTAAATGGTGAGAAACTGCACCGTATTGATCATATTTTTTGAAATATCGATTACCGATAACACCACGTTCTCCTTTAGATTCATATCCTAAACCTGATAATTCATGTGTAAATTCATCAATCGATTTACTATCTTTTACAACTATTAATATATCTATAATCGGCTTCGCAGATAATCCAGGAATAGCCGTTGATCCTATATGTTCAATGCTGATACTATGTTCTTTCAATAACGACTGTAAATATTTTTTCTCTTCAAGAAAAAGGTGTTGCCATATACTGTCGTATGGGACTACACGTAATCGCTCCATCTCATCACCTAATTTCAGAATAATTTATTAATATTATCTTATAAAGTAACATAGAAAGAAAGTAAAAGAAATCTGAATTGATTGTTTTTTCAAAATTAACTTGATATAATGATGCCGAAATCAAAGGAGGAATCTTCATGACAAAAATGAATGTTGAAAGTTTTAATTTAGATCATACGATAGTAGACGCACCATTTGTGAGACTTGCGGGAATCAAAGAAGGACAAAATGGTGATGTTATCCATAAATATGATATTCGATTTAAACAACCTAACAAAGAACATATGGAAATGCCTGCATTACATTCCCTAGAACATTTAATGGCTGAGAACATTAGAAACCATACAGATAAAGTGGTAGATGTTAGTCCAATGGGATGTCAAACAGGATTTTATGCATCATTCATCAATCATGACGATTATGATGACGTACTTGCTATATTAGAAGCAACACTTAAAGATGTAGAACAAGCAACAGAAGTCCCAGCATGTAACGAAGTACAATGCGGTTGGGCAGCAAGTCATTCATTAGAAGGCGCACAACAATTAGCAACAGAATTTTTAGCAGAACGCGATAATTGGAAAAATATCTTTAAAGAAGATTAATGAGGAAAGCCCAGGACATGAATCCTGGGCTTTTTTATGTTGAAATGTCGGTGCGTTGCGGGCACTTCTGAGCAAACTTGTTCATAACGGGGGCGTTGTGAACACTTCTGCCCAAACTTGTTTATAATGTGGGCGTTAATTACAAATCTCGGCCGAAGTGTTACTATGGAACGCCATAATTACAAATCTCGGTCGAATTGTAAACAAGGAGTTCCTTATTTGCACTTCTCACCAAACTTGCTAATAACGACAACTAACACCTAACTCACCAACATAATATTCACCTAATCCATACATCACACTTACCCTCACATAAAAAAAGAGTTTGGGATACGATATCCCAAACTCTTTCTATATAAAAATTACATTTTTCGTACTAGTTTAATCATCACATATTGTAGTGGTAATCTACCCCACAATGCCCATTTTGGTAATTGTTTACCGTTTAATGGGATGTTCTTTTGCGCCATATAAACATTCGCTGGAAATACAGCTAGTAAGAACCATTCGATTAATTTTTTCATTAAGCTACTTGGTTTTTTGATAATTAACATGATACCAAATACGATTTCCATCACACCTGTTATCCAAACAATCGCTTTTTTAAATGGTAAATAGTTTGGAACGATTGCTTCAAAACCTTCTGATCTCACAAAATGCATCACACCTGCAAATGAAAATCCTATTCCAAATAATCGTCTAACTATATTCATTACTTAATCCCCATCTCATTTAAATAGCTTTTACCGAATTCAGGTAACGTCACATTAAAGTTATCTGCTATTGTTGCACCAATTGAACTGAATGTATCATCACCTGATAGTTCATGATATTCTTTAATACTTGGACTATACATTAATAATGGTACATATTCACGTGTATGATCTGTTCCTGGAGCAGTTGGATCGTTACCGTGGTCAGCTGTAATAATGACTAAGTCATCTTCATTTAATACTGCTTGTAAGTCTTCTAATCGGTTATCAAAGTCTTTAATTGCATTTGCATAACCTTCTTTATCTCTTCTATGACCATATAATGCATCGAAGTCAACTAAGTTTAAGAAACTGATTCCAGTGAAATCACTTTTCACAACATCGATTAATTGATCCATACCATCCATGTTGTCTTTCGTTCTAATAGCTTTTGTAACACCTTCACCATCATAAATATCATTAATTTTACCGATTGCAATGACATCGTAATCAGCATCTTTTAAAGTATTCATAACTGTTTTACCAAATGGTTTCAATGCATAATCATGTCTGTTTGATGTTCTAGTGAAGTTACCTGGTTCGCCAACGTATGGACGTGCAATAATTCTTCCTATTAGATATTTAGGATCTTTCGTCAGCTCTCTTACTTTCTCACAAATATCATATAATTCTTCTAAAGGAATGATATCTTCATGTGCTGCAATTTGTAGCACTGGATCTGCAGATGTATATACAATTAAATCTCCAGTTTCCATTTGATGCTTGCCATATTCATCGATAATTGCAGTACCTGATGCTGGTTTATTTGCAACAACTTTTCTACCAGTAATTGATTCAATTTCTTCTACCAATTCTTCTGGGAAGCCTTCTGGATAGACTTTAAAAGGTTTATCAATATTTAGACCCATGATTTCCCAATGTCCAGTCATTGTATCTTTACCAACTGAAGCTTCACTTAATTTAGTATAGAATGCTTCTGGATTTGATACTTTTTGAACTACTGGTAAGTCTGCTATATTGCCTAATCCTAATTTTTCTAAGTTTGGTAATGTTTCATTAAAACCTTCAAGTGTATGTTTTAATGTATGAGAACCTTCGTCACCAAATGCTTTAGCGTCTGGTGCTTCACCAATACCTACTGAATCCATTACGATTAAATGAATACGTTTAAATCGGTTTGTCATTTGACACACTCCTAATCTGTAATCACTTTATGAATTAATGTTGGTTTAACTTGTTCGTCAGAAATTGTGATGTTTTCTAAAATTTTAGCTTCTACATCTTTAACATCTTCTTGATTTGCGTAAATCGTTACTAACGATTCACCCGCTTCAACTTTATCGCCAACTTTTTTATTTAATACTAAACCAACTGCTAAGTCAATTATATCATCCTTTGTTGCTCTTCCTGCACCTAAAAGCATTGAAGCAACACCAATTTCATCTGCAACGATATGTGATACGTAACCTGAAGTTTCAGCTTTAACTTCGAAAGTATATTGAGCTTGTGGTAATTTCGTTACGTCATCTACTACAGAACCGTCTCCACCTTGATTTTCAAGGAATACTTTGAATTTTTCTAAAGCTTTACCGTTATGAATCACTTCTAAAAGTTTTTCTCTCGCTTCATCTAAAGTTTCAGCTTTCTTAGCTAATACAACCATTTGAGAACCTAAAGTTAATACAAGTTCCGTTAAATCTTCTGGACCTTCACCTTTTAATGTATCGATAGCTTCTTTCACTTCTAAGCCGTTACCAATTGCTCTTCCTAAAGGTTGGCTCATATCAGAAATAATCGCCATTGTATTTCTACCTACATTATTCCCGATTTTAACCATTGCATGTGCAAGTAACTCAGAATCTTCAATCGTCTTCATAAATGCACCTGCACCAGTCTTAACATCTAAGACAATCGCATCAGCACCTGCTGCAATTTTCTTGCTCATAATTGAAGATGCAATTAATGGAATTGAATTAACTGTACCTGTTACATCTCGTAAGCCGTATAGCTTTTTATCTGCAGGTGTTAAGTTACCTGTTTGACCGATTACGGCTACTTTATCTTTATTCACTAAATCAATAAATTCTTGTTCACTAATTTCAACATGGAACCCTTCAACTGCTTCAAGTTTATCAATTGTACCACCTGTATGACCTAAACCACGTCCACTCATTTTTGCGACTGGTACGTCTAATGCTGCTACTAAAGGTGCAAGTACAAGTGTAGTTGTATCACCTACACCACCTGTAGAATGCTTATCAACTTTAATACCTTCAATTTCAGATAAATCAATTTGATCCCCTGATTCAACCATTGCCATTGTTAAGTTTGCACGTTCTTCATCTGTCATATCTTGAAAATATATAGCCATTGCTAAACTAGACGCTTGGTAATCCGGAATATCGCCTGTAGTATATCCTTTAACAAAAAATTCAATTTCTTCTTTCGTTAATTCTTTCCCGTCACGTTTCTTTGCAATTACATCAACCATTCTCATCGTTAATACCCTCCAATTTTTGTATGAATACGCTTACCTTAATCTTGAAAATTAAAGGTACTATTTCAAGTACCATTAATTTTAGTAATCTGAATCTGACGCTTCACCTTTTAAAATTTTAACGCCTGCTGAAGCACCAATACGTGTTGCACCATTATCTATCATTGTTTTAACATCTTCGTATGAACGGATACCGCCTGATGCTTTTACGCCTATATCAGGACCAACTGTTTCACGCATTAATTTAATATCTTCTGCAGTCGCACCACCAGTTGAAAATCCTGTTGAAGTTTTAACAAAATCTGCACCTGCTGCAACAGCAAGTTCACATGCTCTCACTTTTTCAGCATCTGTTAATAATGAAGTTTCAATGATAACTTTAGTTGTTACACCGTTAGCTGCTGAAACAACACTTTCGATATCTTTTTTAACATCTTCATCTCTGCCGTCTTTTAATGCACCAATGTTGATAACCATATCTACTTCTGAAGCACCTTTTTTAATTGCATCTTCTGTTTCAAATGCTTTAACTTCACTTGTGTTAGCTCCAAGAGGGAATCCGATTACTGTACATACAAGTACATCTGTCCCTTCTAATGCTTTCTTGGCATGTGCAACGTGTGTAGGATTGACACATACTGATTTGAATCCATATTCTTTCGCTTCACTTAATAAAGCGTCAATTTGTTCCAAAGTCGTATCTGGTTTTAATGCTGTGTGATCGATATATTTAGCTAATGACATGTTGAATCCTCCTAATATTTTTTTGATTAACTCTATTATATAATGTTGTTGAACATTTGTAAAACTATAACTGAAATATTGTTCAACAATCTAATAACGCCTGTGCAGTGTATTGATCCGTAATTAAAATATTACTCAATTTACCTTCAAGTGCACCTCTAATAGAAGCGATTTTATGCTCACCTCCAGCAACTAATACTGAATGTTCTATACCTTTTAACGCATCAAGTTCAATACCTATCGTTCGATTATTAATAGCTTCGTCTGCTACTTCTCCTTTGCTATTATAAAATCTTGAACAAATATCACCTACTGCTGATTTTTTAAGCCTTTCTTTTTCTTCTTCACTCAAAAATCCAAGTTTAAATAATAGGGAAGAATCTCTTACAGTTCCTACAGTAAAAATCGCAACGTCAACTTGTCTACCTTGATCGAGTATTGATTTAATATGTCTGTCTTTTTCAACCATATCTTTAACTTCTTTTACATCAAAAATAACGGGTAACGGTAAATCTCTCGGTGTCGCATTATAAGCTTGAGCAAATCTTTCTAGAATTTGATGACTTCTCGTGTCAACATCTGAAAAACTAATACCGCCCTTCAACTGAATAATACCAATATCTTTATAATGACTTTGTTCTAGATATTGAGAGACTTGATACATCGTTTTACCCCAACTTATACCAATATTATCCCCACTTTTCACAATTTTATTTAAATATTCAGCAGTCTTTTTACCAATTGCCGTTTGAATATTTGAATAATCGTTATAAGATGCATGTTCAACAACACAATCTTTTAAATTGTATTTCGCTTTTAAAAGTGAAGCTAAACTTTCTGCATCTTGATAAGGGTCATCAATTTTAATCGTCACAAAGCCTTGATTTTTAGCATGATTCAATAATCTTGATATAGTTGGTCTTGAAATATTTAACTTTTTCGCAATCGCTTCTTGACTCAAACCTTCTTGATAATATAGCTTTGCAATCTTGATACTATCCTTGTTCTTTTGTAAATCCATCCCTATTCACCACTTTCTTTCACTCTTATCGTACAAAAATTCGCAAAAAATTTAAACAAATGTTATCTTTAAGATGAAAAAACTTATATTTTATTTAAAGGAGAAGATAGTTATGACTCAAGGGACACCACATATTCAACCAAATGGTGTAAAAATCGCAAAAACAGTACTAATGCCGGGGGATCCATTACGTGCTAAATTTATCGCTGAAAACTTTTTAGAAAATGTAGAACAATTCAACGATGTAAGAAATATGTTAGGTTACACAGGAACTTATAAAGGTAAAGAAGTTTCTGTTATGGGTTCAGGTATGGGTATCGCTTCAATCGGTATTTATTCTTATGAACTTTATAATTTCTTTGACGTAGACACAATTATTCGTATCGGATCATGTGGTGCTATGCAAGAAGATATCAACTTATACGATATTATTATCGCTCAAGGTGCATCCACAAACTCTCGTTATGTTGATCAATTCAACGTGCCAGGTTACTTCGCACCAATCGCAGACTTCGGCTTAGTAGCAAGCGCTAAAAACAAAGCAGACGAAATCGGCGCAACATCACACGTAGGTAATATCTTCTCAAGTGATATTTTCTATAATGCAGATTCAGAAGTAACAAGCAAATGGGCAAGATTAGGTATCTTAGGCGTTGAAATGGAATCAGCTGGATTATATGTAAATGCCGCTGCAGCTGGTAAAAAAGCATTAGGTATCTTCACAGTAAGTGACCACTTATTAAGAGATGAAGCAACAACAGCAGAAGAAAGACAAAATTCATTTACACAAATGATGGAAATTGCATTAGAAATCGCAGAATAATATATTAATAAGCATAAAAAGAGAGCTGAGACGATGATTACCGTCTCAGCTCTTTTCATATGTGATAGTTAAGGAGTTATATAGATTGCGTTAACTTCCAGAAGTTAGATAATTAGAGGTCGCTAACTATCATTATCCCGAATTTTGGTAGTTAGAAGGCTGTAACTTCCATTATTCCGAATTCTGGTAATTAGAGGGCCCACTCTTACGGACATTTCTCAGAATTCTGTCTCTAACAATACCTCTTACGGACATTTCTCAGAATTCTGTCCCTAACACGCTCATCTCTCGCCAATCATCTCTTACCATCATCTCAACATCCTCATTATTCTATACCACATGCTTCTGCTACGACTTCTACAATATGTTTAACTTGTATTTTATCTTCTAATCCTTCATTTTTAACACCTAACAACATTTGCAAGTGACAGCCTGGATTTGATGTGATGATTAATTGCGGCTCTATTTCTTTTACGTGACTCATTTTTCGATTTAAGATTTCCATCGATGCATCATAATTCACGATATTATATATACCTGCTGAACCGCAACAGATGTCTTTTTCAGGTAATACTTTATATGTTAGTCCTTTTATTTGGTTGATTACTTTTTCAGGTTCATGGAATACATGTTGTACGTTTTGTAAGTGACATGATGGCTGATATGTGGCTTGTATATTGATCGGGTGTTCTAAATTTAAGTCAATGTCTTCTAATATAACTGATATGTCTCTCACTTTATCGACAAACTGTTCTGCTCTATCTTTCCACTCCGCTTCATTTCTCAATAAATGATCATATTCTATTAACGAAGCGCCACAACCACCAATAGCATTGACATAATAATCTACATCGTATTTTTCTAGCGCTTCAATATTTAGTTTGGCTAATTTTCTTGCTTTATCCATTTCTCCTGCGTGATGTTGAAGTGCGCCACAACATGTTTGTTGTTTAATTTCTACAACTTGAATATTATGAGCTTCTAAAATTTTTATCGCAAGATCGTTTATATGTGAGAAAAATGAGTCCATCATGCAACCTCTGAAAAAGCCAATTGTTGTTTTTTTCGTTCTAAATGGTGTTTGGTAAGGTCGCTTATCTTTTTGAACTGGTGGCAAAATCATCGCCATATTCCCTAATCTTTCTGGTAGTAATTTTAATGCATTTGTCTTATTTAAAATGCTTGAAACAAATGACGTATGATAGAGCTTCAAGCCTTTATACATCACATCTAACATATATTGATGTTCTAAAAATACAGACATGATTTGTGTGTCTAATTTTTTATTGCGCTTTTCTCTTAATACTTCGACTGCCGATTCATAAATGTCTCCATATTGAACATTCGTTGGACAAACTGTTTCACATTGTCTACAGCCTAAACATAAATCAATCGCTTCATCTAAATCTTTAAGTTCTGCTTTACCTTCAACTGCATATTTAACAAGATTGATTCTACCTCGTGGAGAATGCTTTTCTTCTTTCATCGTTAAATATGTAGGGCAAGACGGTAAACAAAAGCCACATTGAACACAATCAAAAGTTGCATCATAAGCTAATTTTTCGATTAGATTATTCGTCATGGACTAACACAAACCTTTCATGCTCGTCTGGAAAGATTTTACCTGGATTCAGACGATTATTAGGGTCCAATGCTTGTTTTACATCTTTCATAAATTTCATGCCCGCTTCATCAAATTCGTTATACATAAATGGCTTTTTAAACAATCCAATACCATGTTCACCGCTTAATGTACCACCTAATTTCAGTGAAGCTTTAAAAATTTCAGCAACTGCTTCTTCTGCTCGTTTCATTTCTTCTGGCTTACGTTTATCCGTAATAATATTAGGATGTAAATTGCCATCTCCAGCATGCCCAAACACAACTAGATTTAATTGATAAGTTTGTCGAATTCTTTCGATTTCTTCAAAGAAAGCTGGAATTTGACTGACCGGCACACTTGTATCTTCGCTTATCTTTGTCGGTCCAAATTTTACGATAGCTGGTGACACAAGTTTACGTACTTCCCATAGTTCAGATGCTTGTTTTTCATCTTCAGCAATGATGACTTTACAGCCAGGTAGCGCAGCACATGTTTCTTCGATGATTTTCATTTCTGCTTCAAGTGCTAAAGGATGACCATCTAATTCGACTAACAATACTGACTCAGCATCAGCCGTCACATTCTCAATTGGATGTGTCGACAATACAGCATCAACACAATATTTATCCATGATTTCGATTTTAGAAGGTAATATACCTGATCTTAAAATTTTAGATACCGCTTCACCTGATGTAATGAAATCATCAAATTGCAACATTGCCGTCTTTGTATCAATCGGTTTAGGTATCAATTGTAAAGTAGCTTTTGTAATAATACCGAGCGTACCTTCTGACCCTACAATTAATTTGGTCATATCATAACCTGTAACATTTTTTACTGTGCGTCCACCACAGTGAATCACATCACCATTGGCCGTTACGACTTCTAATCCAACAACATAGTCTTTCGTCACGCCATACTTTAAGCATCTTGGTCCACCTGCATTTTCAGCTAAGTTACCCCCAATTGTTGAAACACGAGAACTGGATGGATCAGGTGGATACATCAATCCATAGGATTCAGCAATTTTATGAATTTTCTCAGTGATAACGCCTGGTGAAACTTCCATCATTAAATCATTTTCGTAAACTGTGATTTCATTGTCCCATCTTGAAAAGTCCAATACTATGCCACCATGAACTGCAAGTGGTCCCCCACTTAAACTTGTACCACTACCTCTTGGATAAATTGGTACGTCATATTGATTACTTAACTTTACAATATGCACAACTTCTTCAGTAGACATTGGCTGACAAATAATATCAGGCATGTATTCACCGAAAGAAGCATCAAAACTATAACTTGAAAGATCCGCTACTTCTCTAGAAACGCGCCCATTATCTAAATGTTTCTTTAAAGCATGATAGAGTTCTTCCATGTTATCCCCCCTCAATATGAAATTATATTCATGATAGCACTGTTTACTTTAATTTTCATTTCATGTGAATACGTTTACATTTATGATTAAAAAAATACCTAATCCAACATGTTCATGGATTAGGTATTTTTAATTCAATATTATTTTAAGAATGATTTTAACATCCAGTTGTGTTTTTCAAGACTTGTTACCATTGCTAATAACATATCACCAGTCATATCGTCGTTAACTTTTTCTGCTAATTGAATACCTTCTTCTAATTGAGCAATTACAGTTGTGAAGTCTTTAGATAATTGTTCAACCATTTGGTTTGCAGTTAAGTTTTTCTCAGCTTCTTCAATAACTGACCATTCTAATGCTTCTCTTAAAGTAGCGATTGGGTTACCTTCAATTGCTAAAATACGTTCAGCTAAATCGTCAACATACACACTTGCTTCATTGTAAAGTTCTTCAAATTTCTCATGTAGTGAAAAGAAGTTTGGTCCTTTAACATACCAGTGATAGTTGTGTAATTTAGTATATAATACTGTCCACTCTGCTACTTGTTTATTTAACGCTTCGATTACTTCTTTATTATTTGTCATTTATTTTACACTCCTCTGTAGTTATCTTTTCTTGATTACATTAATTATTATATTATAATCATTCTAATCTGTCAACAATATTTAGCGATTTATTTATAATAATTATAAATAAGAGTTTAAATCTACATAAAAAGAAGGTAAAGCCTACATTAGACTTATACCTTCTTTATCGTTTTATAAACATTTATTTTGCTTTCTCAAGCTTAAGTGGAATCTTAATTTCTTTCTCAAGTTTCTTACCGTCCATCAATTTAATGATAGAGTCTACTGAAGCTTTACCCATCTTATCAGGTTGTTGAGCGACAGTTGCATCTAGTTTGCCGCTTTTAATTGCTTTCATTGCATCTTCATTACCATCAAATCCAACTACGATTACATCTTTATCACCAATTGCTTCGATAGCACCGAGTGCCATTTCATCATTGTGTGAGAATATCGCTTCTACTTCTGGATGTGCTTGTAAGATATTTTGTGTCACGTTTAATCCTTCTGCTCGATCAAACTTAGCACTTTGTTTAGCAATGACATCAAGTGATTTGTCGGCAACTTTATGGAAACCTTCTCCTCTTTCTCTTGTTGCACTTGCACCTGGAACACCTTCTAATTCGGCAACTTTCGCATTTTTACTTAATTTATCTAAAATAAACTGTCCGCCCATTTTACCGCCTTCAACGTTATCTGAAGCGATAAATGTTGCAACATCACCTTTATCAACTGATCTATCTAATGTAATAACAGGTATACCTTCATTATTTGCTGACTGAACCGCACTAGAAATTGCACTAGAATCTGTAGGATTCACAACTAAATAATCAACTTGTTGTTGAACTAAATCTTCTATATCATTTGTTTGTTTAGCTGAATCATCTCTTGCATCAACTACTTTCACTTTCATACCTTGTTTTTCAGCTTCTTTTTCAATACCTTCTTTAATTGAAACGAAGAATGGGTTATTTAATGTTGAAACACTGACACCAATCGTTATATCAGATTTTTTCTTATTTGTTTTACCTTCATTATCTTTTTTCAAAGGCGATTCAAGTGAACATGCCGCTAAAAATAACACAGTTGTCATTAGTAGTATTAATAATTTCTTCATTTGTTTTCCCCTCAATCTAATTGATTATTTTTTTCTATCTATTAATACAGCAATTAAAATAACAATACCTTTTACGACTTGTTGGTAGAATGATGATACACCTAATAAATTCAATCCGTTATTAAGTACACCTATAATAAGTACACCAATAAACGTTCCAACAATTCTACCTTTCCCGCCTGTTAAAGAAGTTCCGCCTAATACAACTGCAGCGATAGCATCTAACTCATATGATGTACCAGCTGTAGGTTGAGCTGAGTTTAAACGTGATGTTAATATCGCACCTGCTAATGCAGACATTAAACCAGAAATACCATAAATTAAAATTTTCACTCTGTTTACTTTAATACCAGAAATTTTTGAAGCGACTTCATTACCACCGATAGCATATGTATGTCTACCAAATGTTGTTTTTTGTAAAATAATCGCCAATATAATAAATACAATAATCATTGTGACTGCTGGTACTGGAATACCGAAGAAATAACCTTTACCAAATAGTTGGAACATATAACTATCACCTAAATTAGTAATAGGGTTACCATCAGTAACAACGAGTGTTAAACCTCTAAATATTGTCATCGTTGCAAGTGTTGCGATGAATGGTGCCATACTCCCGAATGTTACTAATACACCGTTAAATACACCTAATAAGAAGCCACCAAGTACTCCGACAATCAATGCTACGATTGGATCTAAACCACTTGTAATTAAGATTGCAGTAAATGCACTTGATAATGCGAGTATCGAACCGACTGATAAGTCTATGCCACCAGTTAAAATAACAAATGTCATACCAAAAGCAATTAACCCGTTAATTGAAACTTGTCTTAATAAGTTTAATAAATTCGATAAATCTAGAAATGCAGAGTTCATAATACTAATCACGACGATTAATAATATAAGTCCTATAAATGGAATAATTTTTTCGACTAATGAAGTCTTAGCTGTTAGTTGTTGCATGTAATTCCCCTCCTGTAGCTAATGTCATAATATTTTCTTCTGTTATATTTTCGCCTTCAACTTCACCTTTAATATTGCCTTCTTGAACAACAATAACACGATCACTCATGCCGATAACTTCAGGTAATTCTGAAGAAATCATAATAATCGATACACCACGTTCAGTTAGCTCATTCATCAACTGATAAATTTCTCGCTTAGCACCAACGTCTATCCCTCTTGTCGGTTCATCTAAAATCAAGATTTGAGCACCTGTACCAATCCATTTTGCCAACACTACTTTTTGTTGGTTACCACCTGAAAGTGAGGATACTAGTGCTTTTCGTGGTGTCTTAATATTGAGCCTTTTGCTCATTTGATCCGCAAACACATGCGTCGCTTGTTCTTTAATAAACCCTTTATTTGAAAAGCTTTCAAGAGATGGTAGAACCATATTATGTTCGATTGAGAAATCGAGAATGAGTCCTTCATCTTTTCTATTTTCAGTAATTAAGCCTAAACCATGTTTCATTGCATCTTCCGGTGACTTAATCAATACAGATTGACCATTAATGTCAATATCTTTATGACCTTTATCAATTCCGAACAGGCTTCTCATAATCTCAGTTCTACCAGCGCCCATTAAACCACTAAATCCTAATATTTCACCTTTTCTTAATGAGAATGAAATATCTTTGATGCCTTGTTCATCATTATTAAGAGATTTAACATGCATCAATGTTTCACCTGGGTTGACTGTTCTTTCTGGGAATTGCTCTGTTAAGTCTCTACCTACCATCGATTTAACAATTTCATCATAATTGGTTTCACTTGTTGGTTTATATAATACAGTTTTACCATCTCTCATAACGGTAATTTCATCAGAAATCTCAAATATCTCAGCCATTCTATGTGAAATATAAACAAATGAAACGCCTTGATTTTGAAGATTTTTAATGAGTTTAAACAACTGTGTGATTTCTTTATCTGTAAGTGCTGCAGTTGGTTCATCCATGATGATAATTTTTGCATTGGTCATTAAAGCTTTAGCAATTTCTATCATTTGTTGTTCACCGATTGAACATTTTCCTGCAACTTTCTTCAATGAGATATTAAAGTTTAATTTTCCAAAGACTTTTAATGCTTCTTGTTTCATTTTCTTCTCATTTAATATGCCAAATTTATTTCGCATTTCTTTCCCGATAAATAAATTTTCAAGTACTGTTAACTCTGGCCAAATATTAAGCTCTTGATGTATAAACGTAATACCTGCTTCTTCTGACATTTGAGCATCTTTAAAGACAACTTCTTGATTGTGATAATTAATTTGACCTGCATCTTTTTCATGAATACCAACAAGAATCTTCATTAAAGTAGATTTCCCTGCACCATTTTCTCCCATAAGTGCATGAACTGAAGCTTCTTTTAATTTAAAATCTACGCCTGTTAACACTTTATTTTGGCCAAACGCTTTATGTACACCAGACATTTCTAGCATGAAATCCCTCCTTAAAATAAAACATCACTTTCTAATATGACGTTTGCATATGGTGTTGCTTCCCCTGTTCTTATAATAGCGACAGTATCTTGTGTTAATTTTTTAAATGCTTCGTGTGATACAAATTCTCTTTCAACATCTGTTTCTTTAATCTTTTCATAAAGTGGTGAATTATCAGTCTTAATTTCTTCTGCAAAAATCATTTTCTGTACAGACATATGATCTAACAAAATATCGTAAACGCTTTCAAAACTTGGTACACCAAAAGTCAGTGCTAAATCAATTTTTCGCACGCCTTTTGGTACTGGTAAACCACAATCTGCGATCACAATACGATCTGTATGACCAAGATCGCTTAATACTTTAGAAATTTCACTGTTTAATATCCCTGTCTTATACATCCCATTCTCCTTTAATATCTTGTAATGTTGGCATTCCACCTTGTGCACCTAATCCAGTTACTGAATGACTTGCTGCTAAATTAGCAAATGCTAATGCTTGATCTAAGCTGTATTCTTTTTGAAGCGCTACTGCAAATGCACCATTAAATGTATCTCCAGCACCTGTCGTATCTTTCACTTCACGTTTATAACCTGGTACTTGAACTTTTTCTTTACCATTATGATAAGCTGCACCTTTATCACCTAAAGTTACAATCAATTTCATTGGATAAGCTGCTAACGCTTCATCTAATTCACCTTTAAACATCTCATCACTTTCTGTTTCATTTGGTGTTAAATAATCAACTTTTTCGATAACTGTGTGACTAATCTCTCGATATGGTGCAGGATTCAGTATTGAAATCAAACCGTGCTCTGAACAATATTCAGCCGCAAACTCCACAGTTTCACTTGGAATTTCTTGTTGTAATAAAACGATATCTCCTTCAGACAATGCTTCTAGATGTTTTTTTACATAGTCTGGTGTCACTTCATTGTTAGCTGAAGGTACGACAATAATACTATTATCTTGTTCAGATAATGTTATATGTGCTGTTCCAGATGGCATTTGTGTAACGGGTTCCACACCATCCACAATAACGTGATTATTTTGAAGATTTTCGTATATTTCTTTACCAAAATCATCGTCCCCAATTCTACCAATCATATGTACATTATCGCCTAATCTTGCAGCTGCGACTGCTTGGTTCGCACCTTTCCCACCAGGTGTTGTAAAGAAATCGTCCCCAAGAATTGTTTCTCCTTTACCTGGTCTTTTAGACGCTGATACAACTAAATCTATAGACATACTTCCGATAACTGTAATTTTATTCATATTAATCTCTCCTTGTTGATTGTCGTTCAACTAAAGTAACATCTAATATTTGATGATGTTCTCTTTGTTTACCTTCCAACTGTTTAATCAACTGTTGACAAGCTTTTTGACCAATTAAATAAGCAGGTTGATGAATCGTTGTTAAACTTGGTGAATATGTACGTGATAACGGAATATCATCATATCCAACAACTTGTATATCATCTGGTACTTTGTATTGATGATTATAAAGAATACTCATGACGTTAAATGCACCTACATCATTACTACAAATAATACTATCAATGTCGTGTTCTTTAATTAAGTTGAGAAAATCATCTTCTGATAAAGATAATTCATTAGTTGAGATATACTTGATGCCCGCTTCATCTAACATTAACTTCGCACCATTGAATCGCTCTCTAAATGATTTGTAATTTAAATCTTGTTCTAAAATAAGAACAGATTGTGCTTTACCATTAATCACTGCTTGAGCTTGAAGTTGTCCACCTTTGTAATGATTTGTTTCAACAAATTCATGATCTTCGTACACACGGTCTAATAGAACAAAAGGCATATTATACGATTTAAATGAATCAAAAGTTTCCTTACTCGATAATTGTGAAGCAATAATGCCACTACAATTATGTACGTTAAATGTATTTAAATAAGCAAGTTCTTTCATATCATTGCCATCACCATTTCCAATAATGATATGATAGCCCAACGCCATCGCTTCATCTTCAACACCTCTAGCAACTACTGTAAAAAAAGGGTTACTCATATCTGGTAACAATAGTCCTATCATTCTAGATTGTCGTTTATATAAAGTTCTTGCTGTTTCGTTAGGTCGATAATTTAATTCTTGAATTGCTTTATCAATTTTATCTTGTGTTTCCTTCTTAACATAACCACTTTTATTAAGCGCTCTAGATACAGTAGCAACAGATACTCCTGCATGTTGCGCAACTTGTTTAATTGTTGCCATACTTCAACTTCCTTTTGTGTAACCGTTTACACAAAAGGATATCACGCAATCTTTATTTATGCAATATTAATTTAAAAAATATTTTCTTTCTTCAGGTGTCGGTATCTTACATTCGTTTTTCAAAATCACTTTATGTCTGATTTTGGCAAATACATCGTAACCAACATCTCGAACACATCTCGGTATCCATTTCAAAGCCCATCCCAATAGTTGATAGCCTTTTATTTGATATAATAAATGAATAATCGCACTTGATTTAATCAATACTTTGTCACCATCTACAACGATAATACTATCAATTTTTTGCAAGTCAGGTCGAACATCAATTAAATGATCACCATATGAAGATTCAAGTTGAGCAAATTGAAAACGAGTCGAAATCTTATGATGAATTAACCACATCACAGCACGATTACAGTATCCACAATCCCCATCATAATAAACAATAGCGATAACAATCACTCCAATCATTATTTTCTTTAACGTAACACGACAGTATGATAAATAAAAGTTTTACGAACACAATTACGAATAATGTCCCTAAAAATAAAAAGTGCTAAGACACTTCTGTCCTAGCACCTCTTCATTTCTATTATTAAGTAGCTTGTTTTTTAAATGCTTTATATTCTTCTTCATTAATTTTGATAATTTTAAATCCTACATATCCAAAGATGACGGATATAATTGGTACTGTATAATTAAAGATTGCATAAATACCATATTCTAATACATTCACATTCAATGTTTGGGCGATAAATACCCCACATGTATTCCATAAGAAGAATACTGAAGTTACTGTACCACCGTCTTCAAGTGCACGTGATAAGTTTTTCGGATGTAGCCTTCTTTCCAAAAATGTATTAATGTACATTCTTGAAGGAACTACAATCGATATGTATTGCTCTGAGCATGAAGCGTTTGTACCTATACATGAGATAATAACAGATGCTATTAAACCACCAGTACCTTTTGCGATTTTTAAAATTTTTGTAATGATAGCTTTCAGCATGCCTGAGTATTCTAGGATGCCTCCAAATGTCATAGCAACTATAGTCATTGAAATTGTATAGAACATGGATTCTAATCCACCTCTGTTGAACAATTCTTTAACTAAGTCGTTTTTTGTTTCTAGTACAAAACCAGTTTGTAATGTTTTCACACTGTCATGAAGACTACCACCTTGAATAAATATTTGTGATAAGAATCCTAAGACAATACCGACGACTAAAGCTGGGATTGCTGGCACTTTAAATGCTACTAACATTATAACAATTACGGGTACGAGCAGTAGCCACGGTGAAATTGTAAATTTATTTAGCATTTCACTATTGATAGCATCTATTTTTGCTTGATCCATATTACCAGCTGAAAATTGTTGTCCTAAAATAAAAAATACAATTAGTGAAATGATAACGGCAGGTACTGTCGTATAGAACATGTGTTTAATATGATCAAATAAATCTGTACCTGTTAGTCCTGCTGCTAAGTTTGTCGTATCTGATAATGGACTCATCTTATCACCAAAGTATGATCCTGATATAATAGCTCCGGCTATCATGCCAGCTGGAATATCCATACTTAATCCGATTCCCATACCTGCTACACCAACTGTTGCCATTGTTGACCAACTACTACCAATTGCTAATGATACGATTGCACAAATAACTGCGATGGTTACTAAAAATAATGATGGCGTTATTAATTTCAAGCCATAGTAAATCATTGTCGCTACTACGCCTCCACCTATCCAAGCACCAATGATCAGTCCAACTAAAATGATAATGACGATTGCTGGTAAGGCTAGCCTAATACCTTTATACATCATTTCTTCAATGTCTTGCCAGCTATACCCATGATAGTACGCTACAATTGCAGCAATTGCTGTTCCTATCATTAACGGTATGTGCGGAGCTTGTTCTAAAACGACTACCGTAAATAACATACTGATAATCATAAATAAAAATGGCACAACGGCCCAAAAGAAACTAATCTCTTTCTTAGATGTACTATTCTTCTCCATAGATAACCTCCTAAAATAAAGCGCTTACATTTATAATTTTAATATTTCATGGTACATATTACAATGCCATAATTACAAAGCCTGGACAAATATTTATGTGCCAGGCTCATACTTATAACTCATATAATTATTCATTAAGCATATATATAACTTCTTGCATAATTTCATTGAATTCTTCTTTATATTCATTGTTAAAACGTAAAATTACTGCTCGTTCGTCTGATTTTAAGCGATTTTTTAATATGTATCTTTTCTCAAATAAACGTTTGATCGCTCTCGCTGATTTATTTTGTTTAATATAGCCTTTTTCAATAGCATCTTTAAGATGTACTTCTTCCACTTCATTTAATTTCATTAAAAAGAAAAATTCATGCTTCTTTAGACCATACTTTTGTTCAATAACTAAAAAGATATTATCAATTTTATTTTGCTGATCGAAAAACGCTGAACATGTTGAAATTGCTTCTGAATAAGATTGAGTCTTCATAGTCTGACCTCCTGTTTTTTTCCATTAATTAGATTTTCTTAAAATAATTTTAACACAAAATTAAATAACATCAATATGGAATTTAAATATATATTTGACAATTTATGTATTTTTATAGCAGTTAATTATCAAACTGAATTGACTAACTCACAAAGTGCATAGAAGTACTATAATTTTACAAATAAAAAAAGATTATAACTGTAATCGTTATAATCTTTTTCTTGTATTCAATTAATTGTAGATACTTACTTTTTAGCTTTATCTTTTAAATAGAATTCTTTTCCAGTAAAGAATTCTGTTGTTAAACTTTTAACTTTAGGCGCTAACATCACGACTGCGATAATATTTGGAATCAATATACATGCAAGTGCAATGTCTAATAAATTCCAGAGTTGTGTACCAGCACCGAATGAACCAAGTGCGATTGATAGTACATAAACAATCTTCATAATAAATCCTGCCGTTAAGCCAAATAAATATTCTGCCATTCTTGAACCATAGTATATAACAACAATGATTGTCGAGAATACGAAGAAGACCATAGAGATAGAAACAATCCAGCTTCCAAATGTTCCAAATGCATTGTAAAATGCACGAGCTGTAAGTGCAGCAGATTGTTCTTTAGCATCATTATCTTTCCAAACATCAGATACTAAAACGACAAATGCTGTCGTACTACATATGATTAATGTATCTACAACAATTTCACTTACACTCCAGAATGCTTGTCTTACAGGATGGTCAGTCTTTGCAGCCGCATGTGCAATTGGTGACGTACCAAGACCTGCTTCATTCGAATAAATACCACGTGCAAATCCCCAACGTACTGTTGTGGCTAACGCAGCACCGAAACTACCACCTAATGCCGCATCTGGATTAAAAGCCTTCTCAACAACTAAAGCAATTACGCTAGGCACATGTTGAATATTCAGTATAATAATCAAGAAGCCCATAATACAATATAAGCCTACCATAACCGGTACGATCATTTCGGTAAATGTTGCAATACGCTGAATACCACCAAATACAACTAAAGCTGCAATAACAGCTAGTACAATTCCTGTTATACCCATGTGAATATCGAATGTATCTTGTACAGTACTTGCTGCTGAATTCCCTTGTACCATAATACTTGGGATAAGTTCAATCATTAAAGCAAATGCAAATACAAACGAGAATACTAGTCCGACTTTTTTATTTTTGAAACCTTTTTTCATATAATATGTAGGTCCACCAACAAATTCTCCTTTATCGTTTTTCTCACGATAATATATACCTAGTACATTTTCGGAATATTTTAATGCCATTCCTAGAAACGCGATCACTAACATCCAAAATACTGCACCAGGTCCACCCATCATAATGGCTGTAGGTACACCGACAATGTTTGCCGCACCTACTGTTGATGATAAAGCAGACATTAACGCTTGCCTCGGAGTAATCGTACCTTCTCCTTTAGGCTCTTTATTAATACTTCCAAAAGTTTGTTTCATCATGTAACCAAAATGTCTGAATTGAATTAAACCTAAATACAATGTTAAAAATAAGCTTGATACTAATAAAAGTGTGACGATTGGATACCCCCATAACCAATCTGAGAATGCTACGATTTTCTCCATAAAATGACCCCTTTGCTATTTTATTTGTGAAATATAAACCAAGCATAATTCTATATTACAGAATATTCTGTAATTTATAAACCTTTTAAAATATAAAAACGGAATAAAATCTTAAGTGTTAAGATTTTATTCCGTCTATTTTATCCTACATGTAATACTCTACAATGTTTTAAAAATTGATGTGAGTATTGTTCTTTAATTTCTTCAATCGAACCATAACATAAACCAATCATGCGCCATTTAGGATTATGACGATAGAATGAGTCTTTTTCTAAACTCCACTTCACCATTTTACCTTCGTGATTATATCTTGGTAATGTCATTTCGTGGCCATCAAGCACATTTAAGAATAATTGAAAGATTTCTGGATCTATTCTTTCAAACTGGTCAATCACTAGCCATTCTCTTTCTGAGTTCGTAATATGTCCTGTAATGAAACCTTCTCTATAATATAAAGCGCCACTTTCATTTGGTAAATATCGACCATATAACATTTCTTCTGAGAAATCAGGATGACCTACTGTATATATACCTTTAGCAAGTTCACGTTCAACATAATGTTTCGCTTTTTTCAAACAGTCTTCCTTATTGTCACAAAGCATTAAAATAATAGGTTTATCTTTTTTAGGTTCATTTTCCTGCTCAGGTTGCACAGACATCTCATATTGATTGCTAGAACTTTCTTTGTACGTCCCGTTACTCATATCTATCATTGCATCATATTGTGCTTTTGTTAAATTAGCAATAGATTGTTTCGAACTATCTTGCAAGAAATATAATTTCTTTAAAGTTTGATGTCTATTTAATTCGCCAATATTCACAGGATTAATATCTTCATGATATTTAACTTCAATACACGTAGAATCTGTTCTACCTGGTTGTGGTGGCAACTTATGTATACTATCTGACACTTCCCCTGTTCCTATTATAGACTGATTAGCATTTCTACTTAAAAATATAATCTGGTCTCCTATTTCTAACTGAGTATAGTATGTATAACCATTTCTCTTTATACCATTTACAGTATGTGTAAAAATTGTATACGTTTGCTCTTCTTCAAATTGAATTTCTTCTGTTAGTAAGAAATACCTAGGGATTTTTATAGCGCCTTGTCCCAAGCCTATAATTAATTCGAATTCTTCTTTCGTAATTCGATTAAACAATTGTTCTGTCATCTGTTTAATTCTAGATTCTAATTGTTCACTTCTTTTTAAATATTCAATAGATAACATTGTTAAAGATTGCTCAAACTTAAATTGGATACTTACTTTTTGATTACCACCCGTTTGAACTTGTAAGATCTCACCGAACCCAAGTAAGCCGACTTGATTTTGTACTTGATAATAAATCACTTTATCTCCTGGTTTGGCTGTCTTAAATGCATGATAGCCTTGCGTTGGATTAAAGCTTGCACCTGATTCAAACACTGCAGTTTGGCCTTCTAATGGTTCCGTATGACGCCACCTATTATATCCACAATTTAACCAAAAGTAGTTTTTTTCTTCAGACATATGTATACTCCTTAATATCTATAATGATCGATTTTCATAATGATGTTTACTTTGATATCTTAACTTTTTCATATAATAATTACGCTTAAAATTTACTTTTTTAACAACACATTAATATTAACATTGTATAAGACATTCACACTCATGTCTATGTTTACAATCATAAAAAAAGAGCCACGGACACATCATAATGTCCAAGACTCTTCAATGATTAATGTATAAAATTATAGCTTGAAACTTGAGAAGCTGGTACCGTTCTGTAAGTTAGTACTCCTGGTGATGAACTAAAATTCATTTCTGATACTTGAATACTTCCGTTTGAATTAATTCTTTCAACAAATGATACATGACCATAGTAGCCAGCTGATGATTGAAGAATTGATCCAACTGACGGTGTATGATTAACTAGATAACCATCTTTAGCAGCTGCACTTGCCCAGTTATTTGCATTCCACCAATAAGTACTAATTGGTTTACCTATAGCTTGACGACGGTTAAATACGTGCCAAGTACATTGACCCCAGTCGTATAAGTTTTGATGATTGAATGTCGGTGATGTGTAACCACTGTTGTTATTTGAATTAGAAGCAGAACCTGAACTTGATGCTGTTCCACTCACTTTTAATTTTTGTCCCGGATAAATGATGAAGTTTGACAAACCATTTAATGACATAATTTTTTGGTATGTCGTTCCATATCTAGCTGCAATCGCTGATAGTGAATCTCCTGACTTAACGGTATAAGTAGAAGTGCTACTTGAAGCATTAGACGCTCCACTATTACTAGAGCTACCCGTGTTACTACTAGAAGTTGCTGTACCAGTAACTTTTAATTTTTGTCCCGGATAAATAATTGTGTTGCTTAACCCATTCAATGACATAATTTTTTGATACGTTGTACCATATTTACCAGCAATAACCCCTAATGTATCTCCCGATTTTACTGTGTAATATGTCGTTGATGAAGTTGAAGTATTACTTGAGCTCGTGTTTGATGTACTTGATGAATTTGAAGTTCCAGGAACTTGCAATACTTGATTAGGAAAAATAAGGTTTGAACTTAATTTATTTAAGCTTTTAATTTTCGCAATCGTTGTATTATGTTTATCAGCAATCAGCCATAAAGAATCTCCGCTTTTAACTTTATAAGTTGCTGCTTCCGCATGATGAGAAGATACTGCAACTGCCACCGAAGCACCAACAAATGCCGCTATTGTCTTTTTCTTCAAAATAACTTACCTCCATCTTCTTACAGTTTTTTTATGAATTCTTATTAATTATACACCGTAATGTTTATCGTTTATATTACAGTTTTATTTCATTTTCATTAATCCTATAATAGTATATTACTTTTAAAGATTAATTAGAAAATGAACAAATATAATAAATCGCATATTATAAATAGCGCAAGGTAAATTGAGTAGGTGGGTAGGAAGATAATATGCGTGAGTCTTCGTGCGTTACACCCTGATTTTGTACCCTATCATACATAAAAACAGTAGAAATTCTATTACAGAATTTCTACTGTTGATTTATTATGCTTTATACGATCAGCGATAACCCTGCTAAGCATGGCATAAGATTGACTAATATGCCGCCTATTTTGAGTCCTGCTGATATGTCTTTATCTTTTAATGTAGAGATTGCAAGTATTAAACCAATTAACGCAATGATAAATGGTATGACTGGCGTTGGATACTTAGGCATTCCGAAAAATAAACCTAATCCTGCAATGACTGCACATACTAATGATAAATATAGAAATTTTTTCATTTGATAGACCCCTATCTACACATAACTAATGATGACTTCTAATTCACCATTTATGTGATTATCTAAATCATCTGCTGTCATGATTAAATGATCGCCTTTTTCTACTTCAAATACATTACCATCTGTAATAATTTCTCCGCTTCCAGCTATCACACTTACTAAGCAATAGTCTCTAGGTTTTCTAAAATTAAATGTCCCACTAATTTCCCACTTTGCAACTGTAAAGAAGTCGCTTTCGATTAATAATGTTCCTTTTTGTTCTTCATCATCAATCTTTTTAGGTGGTACATTTGGACTTTGTGCACCTACTGTTATAACGTCGATACTCTTATCTAAATGAAGTTCCCTCTTCTTGCCGTCTTTATCAATTCTGTCATAATCATAAATTCTATATGTTGTATCAGAATTTTGTTGTGTTTCTAGAATCATAATACCGCTACCTATTGCGTGAACTGTTCCACTAGGTACATAGAAGAAGTCTCCTTTTTCTACTTTTACGCGTTTAAATAAGTGATCCCAATCTTCATTCTGTATAAATTCTTCTAATTGTTGTTTTGTGTTTGCGTATGTTCCATATATAATTTCTGCATCTTCTTTAGCATCTATAATATACCAACATTCTGTCTTACCAAATTCACCGTTTTCATGTTCATGTGCATATGTATCATCAGGATGTACTTGTACAGATAGTTGATCATTTGCATCAAGAATCTTAGTTAATAATGGGAACTTTTCTTCTGTAGGATTACCGAAAAGTCCTGGGTGATTTAACCAAACTTCATCTAAAGTTTGTCCTTTATATGGTCCGTTTGCGATTTCGTTTGGCCCATTTACATGTGCAGATATTCCCCAACATTCACCGATTCGTCCTTCAGGCAGGTTATATCCCATATTTTCTAAATTTCTACCACCCCATATACGTTCTTTGAATACAGGCTTTAAAATTAATGGAGACATTCAATCATCCTTTTCTTATTGTTGTTATATATTGTATACCGCTTATTTTTATAATCGTTTTAATGTACCAATGGTGATTGTACCATAACGACACTATATTGTGGAATACTCATAACACAGATAGATCGAATTTATAACTATTATTAATTTTATAATTATTAAAATGCATAATACTATTTATTAAAATAAATATCTCCTCCTGGTCCTAGAGGTATACCAAGTAAGTACCATATAATCATAAATAATGGCCAAACGATTCCTAACACAATTGAATATGGCATTAAACTAGATATTAATGTACCTAGTTTCATATTTTTATCATATTTTTGAGCATATGAAAGTAATAATGGTAAATATGGCATCATCGGTGTAATCGGATTTGTAATGGAGTCGCCGATACGATAAACCATTTGTGTAAATGCTGGATGATAGCCTAATAACATAAACATTGGTATAAAGATTGGTGCTAATATTGCCCATTTAGCTGAGGCACTTCCGATTAATAGATTGATAAGACTACTTAAAATTATAAATCCAATAATCAAGATGACTCCATTTTGACCTTGCAATAATTCTGCACCTTTTACAGAGATCACAATACCTAAATTGCTCCATTCTAAATATGCTAAAAGTTGAGCAGCAAAAAATACAATAACGATAAAGCTACCCATTGTGGACATGGAATCTGATAACATTTTTCCTAAATCTTTTGTATTTGAGATTTTCCCGGAAAGAATACCATATACAAATCCAGGCACGAAAAAGATAACTAAAATAATGATACCTACACCATCCATCAATGGTGCTTTATCAATTAAACTACCTGTCTTTGGATTTCTTAACCAACCATTTTCAGGAATCGCTAAAGCAAGTAATAACGCTACAACAACAAAGAAACTAATATTCGCAAACTTCAATGCTTTACTTTCTTTTGCACTAATTTCATTATCATCTCTTTGATCCTCAGAACCTTCATCAGGTTTATATATACCTAAACGCGGAATAACGACTTTCATACTGACGTAATAAATAGCTGGTAATAATATAATTGTTGATGCTGCAATAAAATACCAGTTCATCGCGACATTTAAATTGATATCTTTATCAATTATTTCAGCTGCTGGTTTCGTAAACGCATATACTAACGCATCACTCATACCTAATGTAACGTTCGCAGCAAATGCACCTAGTGCTGAGGCATAAGCCATCGCAAGTCCAGCAATCGGATGATAACCTAACTTTATAAAGACTAATGCTGTTAATGGTGGTAACACGACTGGCGCTGCATCTCCTGCAGCATTACCGATAATACCTACAAATATAATAATTGGTACAATGATTTTTCTAGGTGCTTTCTGAACAACTTGTATCATTAACTTATCAAAATACCCCGTCTTTTCAGCAACACCTATCCCTAACATAACTGCTAGTACTAATCCTAATGCGGGAAATTCCGAAAAATTCGTGATAGATTCACTAATAATTTTTCCGAAACCTTCTCTAGAAATTAAATTTGTAACTTCTACAGTCTTTCCAGTTGCAGGACTTTCAACTTTTATGTGAAATAATGAAATAAACCAAGACAGAAATATTAACGCTGCACATAAGAAGAAAAATAGTATACTTGGATCGGGCAATCTATTCCCTGCTCTTTCTATTAAATTTAGAAATCTATTAATGATTGAAACTCTTTCTTTTGTTTGATTCATATATTATCCTCCCATCAGTAAATTAAAAACAGTATATCAAACTGTATTTATTTTTTGAAGGTTCTGATAATTTTACAAATGTTTTTATAACAAGTCTTTATAAAAATTTTTAAATCGCATTTAAGTGTAAATTTGGCATCTTTTTTTAAGAATTAACATTGATAAAGTGCACAGTTGACCTTATACTAAGTATACAGATGATAAGTTGTAATAAATGTACTTCATTTTCGAATAGACATCATGCAATTTATTATTAACTGTAAGAAGTCTTTATATATGATTATGAAATGGAACGGATGGGGTTACATACCCTAAAGCGATAAGCCTCCTGAAGCTTATCGCTTTTAATTTTGCATAAAATAAAAAACTGCTATCATGTCTCTGTAAGACACCAATAGCAGTTATCATCATCAATTATTATTGTTCTGTTTTTTTAATATTACTAAGTACAACTTTTTCCACTTCTTCTAAATGAAATGCCATCTTATGTTGCGCAAGCTCTGCATTTTGAGATTTAATAGCTTCAAAAATTTCTTTATGCTCATTATATAACTTCTCGATTGATTTACTTTTCGTATATAAATAAATCCTTCTCGTTTCTTTCATTGTATGTCTCATGATTTCAGATACATTTAACAATAATTGTTTAAGCATATCATTTTTAGCCGCTTCTACTACAGCTAAATGAAATTTCAAATCAGAAGCTTCTCCTAATTCATTGTCTTGAATGGCTTGTTTCATATCTTTTAATGCAGATTCAATAGCATGCAAGTCATCATCTGTTCTTTTTTCTGCTGCTAGTCTTGATACACCGACTTCAACAATTTTACGGACTTCTAGTAAATTTTCAATATCTTTAACGTCTCCATTGATTGCTTCGATATTAAAATAAACTTCTTCTCTTTCAACGATGAAAGTACCTTGCCCGTGTTTAATTTCTACATAGCCCATTGCTCTTAACGCATTCAATGCTTCTCTTATCGTTGCTTGTCCTACCCCAAAACTTTCAGATAAAGCCTTTATAGATGGTAAGCGGTCTCCTATTTTCAAACGACCTTCATTAATATCTAATATGATGACATCTGCAACTTTTTCGTATAATTTCTTGTTCGATATCTTCATTCTTCTTTCTCCACCTTGTTAAAATCATTAGTAGAGCAATTATATCATTTAAAATATATTTCATCTTAAAGAATTTAAATTATTGATGAAATTCTCTTTTAATACTTTCCATTGCTTCTTCTAATGTTGCACCTGTTGATAAAGATACACTTGCTAAAAATGCACCTTCTACAATGGGACCGTCTACTTTGTACAATTTATGTTCACCATCATATAAGTCTAACGCCATGTCTAAATTCATTTCAGATGAACCAATATCGTAAAATAACAATGCATCTTCAGTTAATGCATCAATCACTTCATTAACCGTATCAATACTTGTGCCGATTTCACCTTCATTTGTCCCACCTTTCGCGATAACTGTAACACTTGGAGACATTTGTTCCAATAATGCTTTTACACCTTGTGCGATATCGTTACTATGACTAATAATACCTATTGTCGCCATATTTACACACCCTCACTTAAAGCTTTTAATACATAAACCATACTTTGAGCGCCAGGATCTATATGTCCTATAGAATCCTTTTTGAAATAGGCTGCTCTACCTTTAGTTGCTTCTAAATCTTTAGTATCTTCAGCGAACTGTTGCAACACATCTTCAGATAATGAATCTCCATTCGATAAGTGATCTGAGGCTTTTAATAACACATCATACATTGTTTTTTCGCCGCCTGTTACTTTACCTCTAGCTGCAACTGCATCTTTAAAAGTATTTATATATTCTAATAAATTATCAGAAGTGATTTCATCATAATCTAGACCTGCCATTTTAACAAAGCTAAATCCATACAGTGGACCTGATGCACCACCTACTGAACTCATTAAAGTCATGCCAGTAGATTTCAATATATCACTCACTGTATCTCCTGTAACTTTTTCGTCCACTGCTTTAAATCCGCGTAACATATTAACACCATGGTCGCCATCACCAATTGCTCTATCTAATTGTGTTAAATTTTGTTCTTCTTGTTCAAACGTATGACTTAAATCTTTAAGTTTGTTTAACAATGTTTCTGCGTTCATTTAAAATGCCTCCTATTTAAAATATTTACTTTCTGTCGGTGCGTTAAATGCTTTTTCAACTTCTTGTTGATAAGGCACTAATGTAATAGAAAATCCTTGCATATCGAGTGCAGTCATATAATTACCAACAAAATATTTTTTAACCTCTAATTCATTTTGCTCTGCATATTCATTAAAATAATGCGCGATGATTGCAAGTTCAGAATCTGGTGTCGCACCCATACCATTAATCATAACGATTAATGATTTATCAGAAACTTCCTTTTCAAGTTCATGCATTAAACGATTAATGATTTTATCGATTGTTTCAATATTTTCTTGATAAATACCACGTTCACCATGAATACCAATACCAATCTCCATTTTATTATCATCTAAATCAAATCCGTATTGACCAGTTGTTGGTACTAAACAAGGATAAATGGCCATTCCAATTGTTCTAATATTTTCAATAAATGATTCTACTTTTTCTTTAATAGCTGCTAAATTATATCCATTATCAGATAGATAGCCGGCATACTTATGTACAAGAACTGTACCCGCTACACCTCTTCTATCTTGTTCATTTTCAATAGAAATATCATCACGTACGATAACGGATTGGCAAGAAATACCTTCCATTTCTGCCATCTCTTGTGCCATTTCAAAGTTCATAACATCTCCGGCATAGTTCTTAATGATTAATAAGACACCTTCATCAGTCGCGACATGTTTAATCGCTTCGAGAATTTTATCTGGTGTTGGAGAAGTAAAGACTTCACCACATACAGCTGCATCTAACATACCTTCAGCAACATATCCAGCATGTGCAGGTTCATGACCAGAACCACCACCAGAAACTAAAGCAACACCACTCTTTTTAACATTTTTACGAACGACAACATTGCCGCTAATAATTTCAACTGAGTTATCCATTACTTCGATTCCCTTAAGCATATCCGCTACAAAGTTTGTTTTTTCATTCATTAATTTCTTCATAAAATGACCTCCCGCCTAAATTCTATGTTTTCTATTCCATTATAAAACGTTTAGATACGTAAGCGTTAACAATATGAGTTAATAAGAAATATTAATTTAAGAATGAGTGGATATGGGGCATACGGACAGAATTCCGAAAAATGTCCCTAACATGGCGCTTAGAGACAGAATTCTGAGAAATATCCCTAAGAGAGTACCCATCTTATTACCATTATTCTGAATTATGGTTGATACATTCCAACACACAAATAAAAAATCCGAGACAACAGGTTTTGTCTCGGATTTCAACTCATTATTCTTCTATTCGATATACTCTTGTTTCAAATGGTTCTAATGCGTTGGTATTTTCTATCGTTATATAGTTGTGCAATAATAACTTACTTCTTTCTAGATTAAGTGGATATGTGATAGTAGCTTTTTCGCTTGTTAAGTTACACATAATAATAACTTCTTCGTTATCTAATATGCGCTTATAACTATAGATTTGTTTATGATCTTTATCGACTAGTTCGTATTTACCGTAATTAAACACGTCGTAATCTTTTTTCAATTGAATCAAACGCTTATAATAATTTAATACAGAATGCTCATCTTCTAACTGACCTGCTACGTTGATTGTTTTGTAATTTGGATTTACGTGGAACCATGGTTCTGTTGTGGAAAATCCTGCATACGCACGATTATCCCACTGCATCATTGATCGAGAATTATCTCTATTTACTTTACTCAAGTTATTTAATAAAGATGATGTATCTTCTCCATTTTGTTCTTTCAATTTAATTTCATTTTTAACAGAAACATCATTAAAATCTTCTAATGATTCAAACGGATAGTTCGTCATCCCTATTTCTTGTCCTTGGTAAATAAATGGTGTGCCTTTTTGTAAGAAATAATTTGTCGCATGACTTGTTGCACTTTCATACCAATAATGCTCATCATCTCCCCAAGTTGAAACGAGTCTTGGTTGATCATGATTTTCGATAAATAGTGCATTCCAGCCTACACCTTCAAGTTGGTCTTGCCATTTAGACATGATATTTTTATATTGTATAACATCAAATCCACTATCTTCTGTATTCCATAATCCTAAATGTTCGAACTGAAAAATCATATTAAATATACCATTATCAAAGCCTACCCAATCATTCGCATCATCAGGACTGACACCATTTGCTTCACCTACCGTCATAATGTCATATTTATTGAATGTTTCATCTCTCAATTCACGTAAATGATTTAATATACCTGGTCTATTCGTATAACGTTCAAATGCTGCTTTATACTGTTCATCACCAGGTTCTACTGGTATGTCGCCATCTTCAAATGATTTTTGAATATGTGTAATCGCATCTACTCGGAAACCATCGATACCTTTATCAAACCACCAGTTAATCATATTATATAATTCCGAACGGACCGCTTCATTCTCCCAATTTAAATCTGGTTGTTTTTTACTGAAAATGTGCAAGTAATACTCATCTGTTTCTTCAGTTCTTTCCCAAGCTGAACCGTTGAATATACTGCCCCAGTTATTAGGTTCTTTACCGTCTTTTCCTTCTTGCCATATATACCAATCTCTTTTAGGATTGTCTTTACTCGATTTAGACTCGATAAACCATGGATGTTCATCTGATGTATGATTGATGACTAAATCCAATATGAGTTTCATACCTTTATCGTGTGTCTCTTTTAAAAGTAATTCAAAGTCCTCCATCGTACCAAACTCATCCATAATGTCTTGATAATCACTAATATCATAGCCATTATCATCATTAGGTGATTTAAATATTGGTGAAACCCAAATCACATCTATACCTAGATCTTTCAAATAATCTAACTTTTCTCTAATACCATTTATATCACCAATACCATCATTGTTAGAATCATTAAAACTTCTAGGATAAACTTGATAACATACCGCTTCTTTCCACCAAATTCGTTCCTCCATCATTTAGTCACCTCTTATTTTATCGTTGATTTTCTCTCTATTATATCTGTTGGAATAATCGTATTTTTTCTTAAAATATTAGGATTCTCAATCAGTTTAATTAATGCTATACCTGCTTCCTCACCTAAATGTTCAGGATAAATATTTACAACCGTTTGAGGTGGTGAAGCAAAAGTATTAATAAATGAATCATTAAATGTTGCTGTCATCACTTCATCTGGCACTCTTATATTAAGTTCATATAATGCGCTTAATAAATTAATATTGATCATGCTATCTGATGTAATAATCGCTGTAGGGCAAGCCGCAGTTTCTTTCATTTCTTTAATGATTGCTAATATTTCATCTCTATTAGGATTTGCATGATAAATTTCATATTGATTAATACCATGTTTATCGCAAGCTTTCTTAAAGCCTTCTACCCTATCCAATGCAACAGCATATGAATCTGGTTCAGCTATAAAAGCTATATGTTCATGCCCTTTTTGAATCATAAATTCAGTTATCATTTGGCTTGCTTCGACATTATCATTGTCGATATGAATAATTTCTCTTTCACCTAGTTGTTTACCTACAACAACAAACGGAAATTGATATTTTTTGAGTAGTTGTGTAACAGGATCATTTTCTTTTGAATAAAGCATAATAAAGCCATCTATTGATTTAGATTTAATGAGATTTTCAACTTCAACTAATAAGTCAGCTTGTTCAACTGATGTTGTCATAATCGTAGAATATTCTCTTTGTTTACAAGCAATTGATATCCCCATAAGAACATCTGTAAAGAATGGATTTTGCGTCATTTCTTTAGAAGCTGATTTTAAAATTAAACCAATCGTTTTAGATTTTTGTGTTACAAGTGTTCTCGCGGCAATATTAGGTTGGTAGCCCAATTGCTTCATCACAGCTTTAACTTTCTTTGATGTCTTATCACTTATACTTTTATGTCCACTAATCACTCTTGATACTGTTGATGGTGCAACATTTGCTTCTTTCGCAACATCTTTTATTGTAACCACGAGATCACTCCTTTATTATCCTTTTGTAGCACCTGCCGTTAAACCAGTCACTAAGTATCTTTGTAATAATAAGAATACGATAGAAATTGGTATTGCAATCATCATTGCCCCAGCAGCAAATACTGTAAAGTTGTTTCCGAATTTATCATTTATAAAATTAAATAATCCGACTGCTAGTGTGTATTTTTCAGGACTTCTTAATAATATTCTTGGCAGAATAAAGTCCATAAACGGTCCCATAAAATTAAATAGTGCAACAACTGCTAGAATCGGTTTAGCTAACGGTAACATAATTGTGAAAAATATTCTCATATGTCCTGCACCATCTATTTTAGCAGATTCATCTAATTCTTTAGGGATTGTATCGAAATATCCTTTTACTAAGAATGCATTCATCGGAATGGAACCACCTATATAAATTAAAGTAAGACCAAATAGTGAATCTAATAAGCCTATTGTATTTAATAAGATATAAATTGCTACCATTGCCATCAATACAGGGAACATTTGTAAAATTAAAAATGCAATCAGTCCGTATTTTCTACCGACAAAACGATATCTAGAAAATGCGTATGACGTTAAACCAACAAAGATCACTGAGAATAATGCATTAGCCGTCGCCACGATTAAAGTATTCTTATACCAAGTGAGGTAGTCACTTGATGGATCAGTTAGTAAATAAATATAATTTTTCAAAGATGCATCTTTCGGAATCATCGAAGAACCATAAAGATTAGAACCTGAGTTGAGTGATAATCCTAAAGTCCACAGTAATGGATAAATAATGATAATAAACATAATAATCAAAATGCCATACATGATAATCGCTCTTAATATATTTTTATTCTTCTTATTCATTAAATATCCCCCTCATCTTTAAAAGTACTCGTCTTTCTAAATTGTAAGAATGCAATAATGGCAATAAACACGCCAATAATTAATGAAATCGTTGCAGCCATATTATAATTTTGCATATCAAATGTTAATCGATAAACCCATGAAATTAAGATATCTGTACTACCTGCATTCTGACCAGAAACAGGTGGACCACCTTTATTAAATAAGTAAATTAAATTAAAGTTATTAAAGTTTCCTGCGTATTGCATAATTAATAATGGTGCAGTCGCAAATAAAATATGTGGAAACGTAATATTTCTAAATTTTTGCCAACTTGATGCGCCGTCCATATCTGCCGCTTCATACCAGTCTGATGAAATACTTTGTAGAACACCTGTGAATAAAGCAAATACGAATGGGAATCCAAGCCATACTTGAATTAATATTAAAGCAACCTTTGCCCAGAACGGATCATTTAACCATGCTGGTGCAATACCAAATAATGGTTGTAAGATATCATTATTAATCGAACCAAAATCATCATTAAAAATGGCAGCAAAGATTAATATTGTCACAAACGATGGCACTGCCCAAGGTAAGATTAATACTGTTCTAATTAGCTTTTTAAATCTAATAAGTGGATGATTAACAATAATAGCGAGTAATAACGCTAACGCGATTTGTAAAGTAGTCGCTACTAAAGTCCAAACAATCGTCCAAGTTAATACGTTAAAGAATGTTGTCTTCCAAATAGGTACCGTAACTAATGATTTAAAGTTATCAAATCCTACCCATTCTAATAAATGTCTAGGTGGTGCATTATATAAATTGTAGTTTGTAAAAGCTAAAAAACACATGAATAAAAGTGGAAATACGACAACAAATATTAATAAAAAGATACCCGGTGATATTAATAAATATGGGAAAGTCTTATCCCATGTCGCCGTCATTCGACCTTTACGATCTTTAATTTCAAATCCTTTATTATATTGATCTGCATTACGATAAGCATCTATGATATTCACGATATATAAAGTGATCGCAAATGCAATTAATAATAACGAAATGATACCTTGTGCTAATAGAACCCTTGAATCATCTAATTTAGGCACTGTACCTAAAGTGAATAATCCCCAGAATCCAATATTCATAAATTGATAAAATACTGAAATAAAACTAATAAAAAATACGATAAATATACTACCTTTTATATATCTTTTATTATAGAATTGGCCAATACCTGGAATAATCGATAGCACGGCTGCTAATTTTGGATTTCTCATTTTCACACCTTCTTTTATTTTTTAGATGCATTCATAATTTCTACTTGTTCATCAATACCGTTTTTCGCTTCATCAAGTGCTTCTTTAGGGTCTTTACCGTTGGACATAAATACTGCTGCATTTCCCATCGGATCCCATACTTGACTCATCTCTGGAATATTTGGCATTGGAATAGCATTTTGAGCTTGTTCTTCATATGGCTTTAATAATTTATTTTTAGAAGAAACGTCTGTACGACCTGTAATTTCTTGCATTTCATCTGTATATTTCTGCATATTATCTTTATTTGTTAAATACAGCATTAAGTTTTTAGCCCAGTATTTCTCTTCACTATATTCGGATATAAACCAACCTCTTACCCCTAAAAATGGTTTCATTTCTTTACCATTATCAGTTGGGAAAGTTGCTGTTCCGAAATCATCGCCAAGTGCTTCTTTAAACTCATTCGTTTGCCAAGGTCCTGTAACAAACATGCCTACTTTGCCTTCTTTAAACAGCCCAACAATTACATCTTGATTAGCTGACTTCGTAATATATCCTTTGTCATACCAAGATTGTAATCTCTCTCCATTTTTCACGACAGATGGATCATTTACTGCAACATCATTTGTATTAAATCCATCTTTTTCTTCTTTAAATATGTATCCGCCTTGTGAGAATAAAAATGGATAATTAAAGTAGAAGTTCTTTGCATCAAACATAAATCCATATTGCTTTTTATCTTTATCCGTTACATCTTTTGCGATTCTTTCAACATCATCCATCGTCTTTGGTGGTTTCTTAACGAGTTTCTTGTTATAGACAACAGCCGTTGATTCTACGATAACGGGTAATGCTAACTGTTTACCTTCATAATTTAAAGCTTGTAAAGCTTCTTTGGAATAACCTTTCAATTCTTCATCTGTAAAATCAATTTCTGCCGCTAATCCTTGTAAATATGCATCACCTGCACGGTCATGCGGTTGAAAGAATAAGTCAGGTCCATTACCTGAAGGACCATCAAGCGATAAGTTATCTACTTGATCATCTTGAGCTGTATTTTTTAGAATGACTTTAATACCTGTCTTTTTTGTATAATCTTCCGTTACTTTCTTGTAAAAAGACATTTGTCTATCGCCATCTACCCACATCGTAAGTGACTTAGGTTTGGCTGTTTTTTCATCATCGTTAAGTGCTTTATCAATATCTTCTTGTGTTCGATTAGGACCACAACTTGCAAGCAATAATGTCACGAGTAATATTGAGCAAATTTTTATTAAATGTTTCATCTAATCCCCTTCTTTCATTAATTGTTGATTCACTCAATAAATTAATTTTTTATTTTTTCTCCAGTTTCCTTATCAAAGAAGTGACATTTATTTAAATCTAAAGCGAGCTCAATTTCATCATTTGGATGAATCACTGTTCTAGCATCTAACTTGGCACATATTTCTTCATCGTTAAATAATCCGTGGATCATAATTTCAGAACCTAATAACTCACTAACAAGTACTTTAGTTTTGAAGGTTACATCTTTATTAGCCTTGATAAATACAGGTTCATCATGAATGTCTTCTGGTCGAATACCGAATCGTATCGTCTTGCCATCATAGCCGTTATGATTTAACATGCGTGCTTTACTTTCATTTAATTTAATCACTTGATTGCCAATCACTAACTCGTCTTTATTAACCTTTGCGTCAAAGATATTCATTGCAGGTGAGCCAATAAATTGTGCAACAAACTCATTCTCAGGTGCGTCATATACTTCACGAGGTGTACCTATTTGCATAATATCGCCATCTTTTAAGACAACAATACGTGTCGCCATTGTTAAAGCTTCTGTTTGGTCATGTGTGACATAAATCGTTGTAGTTTGTAATCGTTCATGCAACTTTAATATTTCCGTTCTCATTTGAACTCTTAATTTCGCGTCTAAATTAGATAAAGGTTCATCCATTAAGAATACTTTCGCATCTCTTACAATCGCTCGACCTAATGCAACCCTTTGTCTTTGACCACCTGATAAAGCTTTAGGTTTTCTTGGTAAATATTCCTTTAATCCAAGAATTTCAGCTGCGTATTGAACCCTTTTATCTATTTCTTTTTTATTCATTTTTCGTAGTTTAAGACCAAACGCCATATTATCATAGACTGTCATATGTGGGTATAATGCATAATTTTGAAAGACCATTGCGATATCTCTATCTTTCGGTGCGACATCATTCATTCTTCGATCATCAATTGAAAAATTTCCTGATGTAATGTCTTCTAATCCTGCGATCATTCTCAAAGTTGTAGACTTTCCACACCCTGATGGACCAACGAAAACAATAAACTCTTTATCTTTAATATGTAAGTTAAAATCATGTACTACAGTATTACCTTTGTCGTAAGTCTTCTTTATATTCTCTAATTTCATTTCAGCCATAGATAAACCCTCCATAATTGTAATCGCTTTCAAATTTTAATATAGATTTATCATATGTGTAAAAAGTTAAAAAGTCAACAATTTTATGCAAACGATTGCATAGTTGATTTCCAGCAATATGAGTCATTTATTTTCAAAAGAAAGCCTTTACATGCAAACGATTGTATCTTTTTTGAGTTAAACTTCTTGCAATTATAGTACATAGGGTGTACTATACTCTTTGTATTAAGTACAGGAGGTGTACTAATTATGGAAGAAGAATTAAAAAAAGCTTTTAACCTATTCCAAGAATCCATCATTAATATACACAGTGAAGTTGCAAAGATTTTAAATAACTCTGGATTAGATGAAGTAGTTTCTAAAGAACAATATCAAACTTTAAAAATTATTAAAGATTTCCCTAGATGTACATACAGTTTTATTGCTGCTAAACAAGGTGTCTTTAAAACTGCTATATCAAACAGAATTAATAAATTGAAGAACCAAGACCTCATTGCAATTCAGCAAGGCGAAGATAAGAGAGAGAAATCTGTTATGCTAACGGATAAAGGTTTCGAACTTGTAAAGCGTACTGAAGATGTTATTTACGAAACATTTAATCGTAAACTGTCTTCTCACTTTTCAAACGATGAGATTATAACGTTTGTTAAACAATTAGAGAAAGCTAATAAACTTATAACAGGAAAGGACAATGTTAATCATGTTTGATGATATAAAAAATTTATGGACACATAAGTTTCTACTCGTATCACTTATAGCAATTATGCTTATTCCACTTATTTATAGTTCAGTATTTGTAGGTTCATTATGGGATCCATACGGAAAGACGGATTCATTAAAGATATCTGTAGTGAATAGCGATAACGGTGGAAAAATCAATGGTGAAAAGGCAGACATCGGTAAAGACGTAGTAGATAAATTAAAAGACAATGATAAATTTAAATGGGAATTTGTTTCTCAAAAAACTGCTGACAAACATTTAGAACATGGTGAATCATATGCTGTCATTTCTATACCAGCTGAAACGACTAAAAATGCAGGTTCTATGTTAGACAAAAATCCTAAAAAAATCGACTTAAATGTCAAAACGAACCCTGGTTATAGTTACACTGGTTCACAAATCGCATCTAAAGCTATTACAGCTGTTGAAGATAACTTAAGTGAATCTGTTCGTGAGAAATATATTTCAGAATCATTTAAAGGTATGAATAAATTAACAGATGGTTATAAAGATACTTCTAAAGCACTTGGACAAATGTCAGATGCAGAATCTCAACTCATTGATGGTAATAAACAAGTTGAGTCTGGATTAGAACAACTTGCTCCAATGGCTGGCGCAGAAGGACAACAACTTTTACAAGGCAGTATGAAAGTATCTCAAGGTTTAAATGATTTACAAGCTAATAACGATAAATTAAAAGCAAATATTGATAAAGCTATTAAACAATCAGATGATAAATACTTTGAAGACAAAAATGTTAAAGCAATCAATAATCCAGTCGTATCAAACGAGGATGATTTAACAGAAGTTAATAACTATGGTCAAAGCTTTGCGCCATATATCCTATCATTAAGTTTATATGTAGGTGCAGTTGCATTCTCAGCAGTTTACCCTATTGATAAACGAATTGGTGATTCTACAGGATTCAAATGGTGGTTAAGTAAGTTTGCGATATTTATGATGCAAGCTTTAGGATCAGCATTAGCACTAGCAGTCCTTTGTTTATACGGATTTGAAATTGATATTGCAAATCCAGGATACTTCACTTTAACACTCATCTTATGGAGTATCGCAGCATATATGATTGTGACATTCCTAACAATTGTATTAGGTAATATCGGTAAATTCTTAGCGATTATACTATTGATCTTACAATTAGGATCAAGTGAAGGTACATTCCCAATACAATTATCAGGTAAGTTCTTCCAAGACTTACACCCATTCTCTCCAATGAGTTATGTTATCAAAGCATTAAGAGAGAATATCTTTAACTTCACAAGTGGTGTAACTTATGGACAATCAATGCTCATAATTGGACTTATCGCAATCGTATTCGCCGCACTAACATTACTTGTATATGTTATACGTTCTAAATATCCTCACCTAAGACGTATCGCAAACGAAAACGACTATTAAGATATAGAAAAGCATAACCTCGCGTGAGGTTGTGCTTTTTTGTAGTTTATGATAAGTAGTGACGGCACCGTTAGTTACTGTTGTTGCGACTTTTGTAATTAACACACCCGTTATGAACTAGTTTGGACGAAAGTGTTTGTAACACCCTCGTTATAAACAAGTTTGACCAGAAGTGTTCGTAACGAAATATCTATTAGTACTGTTAATATTCTATTACTATTTTACCAATACTTTTTCCTTCTTCTATTAAACGATGTGCTTCTGTAATTGTTTCTACGCTTAATCCTTTTAATGTCTTGTTTACAGTTGTTTTAATCGTACCTCTATCTAATAAGTATGTTAACTTTCTCAAATATTCATGATGTGCGATCATGTCGTCTGTTTCGTATTTTGGTCTAGTGAACATAAACTCAAATGAGAATGTCACACTTTTATCTTTTAATAAATTTAAATCTACTTTATCCATAAAATTAACAAGTGCTACGATTTTTCCTCTTGGCTTTATCATTTCTGCCATTACATTAAAGTAAGCATCACTACTATGCGTATTAAAGATATAATCTACTTGATTAATTTTATGGGCTCTTAATTCATCTGGTAAATGGTGTTTATGATTGAGTACTATATCAGCACCCATTTTCTCTGACCATCTTCTTGTTTCTTTACGTGATGCAGTCGTGATAACTGTTAGCCCCAAATGTTTCGCAATTTGAGTAGCTACAGAACCTACGCCACCTGCACCATTAATAATCAGTAATTTCTTATCTTTATTGTCTTCAGGGTTAGATGAAATATTTAGTCCTTCTAATAATGCTTCAAATGACGTTAGTGCAGTTAAAGGTAAAGCTGCTGATTCAACGTAAGATAAGTGTTCTGGTTTAATGCCCACAAGTCGTTCATCTACTAATTGATACTCTGCATTCGATCCTTGTTTCGTATTTGTGCCGGAATAATAGACTTCATCACCTACATGAAATAATTCTACTTCTTCTCCGACCGCTTCAACGACACCTACTGCATCATAACCTAATATTTTAAATACCCCATCAGATGTATTTCTTGATTTCGTATCTATAGGATTTATACTCGCAGCTTTCACTTTCACTAAAATATTTCTTTCTTTAGCTTCTGGAACTGGTATATCTCTTTCTTCAAATTCGTTTGATACTTTCAAATCAAAACTGTTACTAAAACCAATTGCTTTCATCTAAAAGTCACCTCTTGTTTATAAATGTTTATGATAATAGTTATGTTCATCATCGATTTGCATGCCTAATTTTTGATATAAACGATTACCAACTATATTTGATTTTTCGGTTTCTAAATATATTGTCTCATATCCATTTTCTTTCCCATAAGTAAATGCTTGATTCATTAATTGCTCACCTATTCGTTGACCTCTCGCATCTGCTGTTAAAAATAAATCATTAATAATAAGTAGGTTTGACATTTTCATTGATGACAACATTTTGTATAGTTGTACAAATCCTATCACTTGCTCATTCGCTTCAGCTATAAATATAACAGCTTCTTCACGAGAAATATTTCTATATATAAATTCATACGTCGTCTTTATATCTGATTGTTGACCAAAATGAACACGATAGTCATCAAATACAGAAACAACTTCCTCTATCTCATTGAGTTGTAATCTTCGAATATTCAATCCATCACCTCATTTATCATTAACGGTCTCCCATTACAGTTTTAGTATCAGCTTTTGCTTTTGGACGAACGACAAGTTCACCATTACATTCTGGACATACATAATATAAATTTTCAGCGCATTCTCTGCAGTATGTTGTTTCTTGAACACATATAAAAGCATTACTTTTCTTATGAAATTCATAACCACATTTTTCACAATTCGGTTTCATCTCTAAAGCCATTTCTATCACTCCATAAAAATATGTTAGTATATACATAATTATCATATCACTTTTAAGTACATAAAATGAATTTTAAGGTGTGATTCTATGGAAAAAGAATTCGTAGGTAAATGTGCAAAATGCCAAACAGATATTTATTGTAATAGTGGCTTTATCGAGGGTGTTGTGCAAGAAGATAAAACATTATTATGCTTTGACTGTACTAACAAAAAAGAGAGAAAAGAAACTTAATCGTTTCTCTTCTCTCTTTTATTATACGCCTTGATCTAATTTATCTAACATTGATTTCATCAACTTAATTTGACCAGTATGATAATTCGTATGCAATATGCCAAATGAAATTGTTTCTGCAAAAGTATCCATATTCGCTATTGGTGCTTTTCTAGATTTGTCCATTTGTTCATCAAGTGCATTTAATATTCTTTCTAGTTGTTGATTTAATATACCTTTTAATTCTTGGAAAGTTGGCTCAACACCTGTAAAATCTTGTGGTGAAGTACCTGGTGAGAATGATTTACCTAACTTTTCACCGAGTATATTACCTTCTTCACTTGTACCAAAGACAAATGATTCATTTGCCACAATTACGTGACCAAGTTGCCATTTAATATTATTTTTTGCTAACTCCAGTTGAAAATCCGCTTGTTTCTCATCTATATCTTTGACAACATCAGATAGCATACTATAAGAAATTCGGAACTGCGCTTCTATCATTTCAATTCCCTCCGTTTTTACTCAGTAATCGCAAAATAATTACCTTGTTTATCATGAAAATTAAATACTCTACCCTCAGGCATTTCTATAATATCATGACCAGTTAATCCTTGTTCTTTTAACGACTTATATAATTCATCAAAATTCGAAGCTTTAAACATTAAAGAAGGTGTTTCTAAACTCACTTCAGGACTGTACTTTTCAATAAAAGCTTTATCAAATAATACAAATGACGTTTCAGCATCTTCACTAGGCGCAATTTCTACAGACTTGAAACCTTCAGGCAACTCATCTTCAGACTTCACAACAAAGTTCATTACATCCTTCCAAAATTCAACAGCCTTTTCTTGATCATCAACATATAACATGACTTGATGTAACTTTTCAATCATACATATCACCTTCATTCATTTATTACATTTAGAATACGCTATATACGATTCAAGTGCAAAAATAACAAAGTTTAATTTCACTCTGCATCCTTTTCATAAACCATGATGTCACCAGGCTGACAATCCAAGTATTCACATATTGCTTCTAGTGTACTAAATCTAACAGCTTTAGCTTTTCCAGTCTTTAAAATAGATAAATTTGCAATCGTAATATCTACCTCTTGAGCAAGTTCAGTCAGAGAAACATGCCTCTCTTTTAATATTTCATCTAATTTAATTTTTATCATCTTGTCACCCTTAAACAGTCAAATCATGTTCTTCTTTCATTGATTCTGATTCATTATAAATTGTTAAGAAGTTTAACATCATTAAAGAGATACTTAGCAATAATACCGTTGTATAAGGAGTAGTACTTAATAATTCTTTATATGTGACGTCAACACCAATTAAACTCTTCATTGAGTTTAATGTACCATATACCATGATAATGATTGAAGAAAAGAATATTTTATTGTAATTTCCTGAATTAAAGAAATCCTTTTTGTTGATGTTCTTTATAAAGCTCAACACGAATATAAAGAAAGCAATTAACAATAGTGCTTGAATAATAAAACATATCATGTAGTATAATACGCCACTCTTTATATCAAATGCAGTACTCAAAGGTACTTTTCTAAAGAAAACCACAAGATTAACAACCACTAATAAAGCATGTATGATCATCGCTATTAATGTAATCAAATAACTACGTTTTTCAGTATTACTAATATTACTCATCGAAATCTCTCCTTTTTATCGTTTTTCAATAAAAGTTTAACATCATTTTTATTGTTTATCAATAAAAATTATCGTTTTTCGATAAAAATAAGCATAAAACAGTCTAACTGCTTTATGCTCGGATAAATTTTTATTTGCATATATCCTTTAACGCTTCTAAATGATTTATAACATACGTCGCTATATCCCCGTTACCAAGATTTTGATGGTCAAAGTAACATGAATCAATGCCATATTCATGCGCACCAGCAATATCAGATGTTAACGTATCTCCTATCATTAAATAATGTGACATATCATCGTCTTTAACACCACTTAAACAATGATCAAAAAATTGTTTATGAGGCTTTTCAAATCCCATTTTCTCAGAAATAAAATGATCATCAAAATAATCAAAAATACCTGCATCATTCATTCTTTTCATCTGAGTTTCATAAACACCATTAGAAGCACTATAAAGATGATAACCCGCTTCTTTCAAATAACTTAATATATCTTTCGCACCATCAACCAGCTCATGATTATTATTCAACGTCTTTCTAAAAATAGCTTCTTTAGCACGCGCATCAACATTTAAATCAAACAGCTCAAAAAACTCTTTAAAACGAGTCGTTAACACATCATCCTTAGAAACCTTGCCCTGCTCAAGCTCTAACCATAAACGCTTATTAATATCCTGATACTGTTTAAAATTCAAATCATTAAACACAATACCCTCAGATTCAAAAACCGCCCTAATCCCTTCCCTTTCACCAGCATTAAAATCTAATAACGTATTGTCCAAATCAAATAAAATATGTTTATACATCGAAAGTCCCCTTTTAGTCTGTAAGGTTATGGAATATATTATACCATTACATATAAAAAACACTCCTCGAAATTGTTCGAGAAATGTTGAAACGATAATAGCTATATAGATAAAACGTGTGAAAAGCATTAAGAAATTATTTGAATCAGTAGGATAGATTATAGTTGAATACACCTTTTAAATATTATATTCTTACAATAATATATAAATAGCAATTATTCATTCTGCCATAAATTGTATATTTGTGTCCTCTTATTAAAAGCTTCTTGTCCTCCTTCCATAATATTAACAATTTTACTTTGAATATCTTTATTATCAATACTTCCAGATTCTACAATTATCTCTTTTTCATCATAAGACACAGCAATTACCTGTTCAGAGTCACCCAATACTGGAATATTAGCATTATGTGTCGCAAAAACAAACTGAACTTCAGGCTTCCTTACTTTTACCTTAGTGATTATTTCATTATAAATCACTTGGTTATCTAGATCATCTTCTGGTTGATCTATCATGATCAAGTTGTTATCTTTTTGAGATAAAATGAAAAGAACTAATGCTGATGCCCTTTGTCCAATAGAATGTTTTAAAATAGGTTTTCCATGATACTTTATTTCAATTTTGTTAGGTGTTCTAATCTTTAATAGTTCACTATAGCTTTCTTTGATTTTTTCTTTTAACTTTGATAACTGAATTTCAGTTACTAGACTAGAAGTTTTTTTAGAGTTTTCTAATAAAATATCTACTATAAGGGATAAAAAATCAGAATGTTTTTCACAGATAGATTTATAAGTATTTTGATTTATATTAGATCCTCTAAATGATTGTATTAAATTTTCGAGAAAAATCTCTTTATTACCTTTAAACTCAATACTTAACTCAAGTGCGTCTTGATTTGAATTAATTTTTTCAATCTCTTCTTTATAAACTTGGAATTCTTCAAGTAATAAATCATTTCTTTCAACTAAGGAAGTTCGAATTTTAGTTTTAATTTCATCTTTTCTACCTTCTTGGTCAGTAACTTGATCTATAGACTTTATTAAATTTTCTTCTTCAACTTTAAGCTTTGCAAAATCATCAGGATTTAAATTTGGTATATCAATTTCTCTTTTAATCTCGGCAAACTCTTCCTCAAGTGATTGTATAGTTTGTTGAATATCAACTAAATATTTTTTAACTAGTTTGGAACTGGAATCAATATTTTCTATAATTTTCTCAATTTCTTTTTTGTTACTAATTATAGTAGAAATTTCTTGTGATAACTTTTTAAATAAATCTGGTACTTCCTTAGATTCAAGCTCACTTAGTTCAATAAGTTCTTTAAAATTATTAGAATTCAATAATTCTTCTGCATTAACCTTGAAGTTTTTAATTAATTCATATGCGTTCTTTATATTTCTTTCATCCTTCTGGAAATTAACCTGTTTAGATAGCTTTGACGATAGACCTTTCTCTTCAAATATTTTTATCTTATGCTCTATTTCACTTAAGTCTCTCCTTAAATCAGGCAAAGTATCGATTTGATCGTTTAGATTGAATAATTGATTGATTCCATTGATTAATTTATCGTTTATTCTATCTAAATTGACTTGAAAAGATTTTGTTTTCTTTCCAACTAATTTATCTAATAATTCTAGTTCAAATCCATTATCCATGTATGATAAATCTTTTTGTCCAAAATATAAAGGAGTTTGAAGGATAGAATTTATTGTAATTCCAATTTCAGAGTCATTATCATCAAGAATATGAGGTGTTTCTCCTAATATTCTTTTTATTTTATAATTATTTTTATGATTATCTTGAAGTTCAATTATTACTTGTCCACCTGATTCTATAAGGTTTTTTACTACATCTGATTTATAATCTTCATCAGCTGTTGATGGTGACATATCTAGAGTATATCTGATAGCCTCTATTATACTTGACTTACCACTACCTCGAATCCCAATTAAACTATTTAATTCCGGTGATAAATTTATCTTTTGATTATTCATTTTTCCACCAATGAATTTAACGGATTTTATGTATCCATGATTATACTCTTTTTTAGACAGAGAAATTCTATTTTGATAGTCTTTGAATGCAAGTACTACTGAATCGAAATTCCCATCTCCAATCTTAATATAAGACTTATTTCCCTTTCCTATTTGGTCAATAGATTTGCAATCTGAACCCTCAATATATGGGAGATTATACCCCATCCAGTTTTCAAGTTGCTTCATTTTGTCTCTAGTTCGTCCTTTTTGAAAACCAAGAACTTTACTTTTAAACCAACTATTCTTGCTTAACGATTCTATAAGACCTCCGTTACACTCATTGAAAAAACCACTTTTTTGCTCAATGTGAGCCATTATAATGAAATAATCATTGTTATACGACTCTAAACATTCAATTGTTCCAGACAAGTCTTTATTACAACGCGTATTTTCATGTTCCCTATTTTCAATACCTTTAAAAACTTCATCAAGAAATTGATTAATATTTTCCGATTTCCCATTAATCCAGTCTTCATCTTTAAATACTATCAAACAATGGATACCATTAGCTCCCTCTTTAACAGATAGCTCGACTCCTGGTAATAATGTTATGTTTTCTCTTTTAGCTTTTTTCTTCAAGCCTCTATATTCATTTAGATCGAACTTATTATGATTAGTAATAACTCCTAATTTAATATTTTCTTTTTTTAGTTGCTCTACATAATCACTTATGAAGCGATCATCATCTCCAGAATAACAAAACTCTTTGTCCACTCTAGTATGAAGATGAAAATCTGCTCTTATCCATTCTGTTCCGCTTTTAAACATGATATCCCTCCATTTAATTCTGTATCTTAATATTACCATTAAAAGATAGGTATTTATTATGTATTACAAGTCTATTGTACTACTTCATCCTAATTTTTCTTGGAAATTTATCGGCAAATTTCGACTAAATTTTTTAAATTTACCTGTATATGCTTTTGGAATCTAATTAATAAAATAGTGTTAAATTCAAAATTTCCTTTTCTATATACTCTTACCTAATATCCAACATATGTAAAAAGTTTATTTTATTATGACTGACTGAGCCACAATATATATTATCATTTATATTCCTATGTTTAATAAAATTCTTTAATACTTCCCTAGAAGTTATTGGCATTTCATCAAATGGTAATTCGTCAATATTAAACCATTTTAAATCACCTTCATTTGATTCAATATCCCTATCAAAAATTTCATTTAGTTCTGCAAAATAATAGTAATTTTGTCTAACTTCATTATTAACCTTCCTTAAAGTAATATATCTCAAATTCAAATTTTTAATATCTTGTAATTCAATATTTAACTCCTCATTTAATTCTCTTACTATGCATTCATATGGTTTATCTAATTCATTATCATTAAAATGTCCTCCAGCCGATCCAATCCATAGGTCATTTAGAACTCTACTACCTTTACGATATAGTAATAATATTTCATCGTTGTTAATAATATAAATAGAGGTCATACTTCTTAGATTATTAATCATAAATTAGACGACACCTTTAATCCTTTCTATTTCTATTAATTCACATTCATGAAACTTACATTTATAAATATCAGGTTTTGATGATGATTTCCAAAAGTCATATCCGATATTTTGATCATAATAATTTAAAATACAGGTTAATATATTTCCATGAGTACCTACTGCTATATTTTGAATTTCATCATTATTAAGTACTTTTTCAATTATTGGTATTGCTCTATTTTGAACTTCTCTCGTACTTTCGCCACCTTCTAATTTAAAATCAATATCTACAAAAGATTTTTTAATTGTATTTTCTAATGACTTTTCATCAATCTTATATTGACCTTTTAAAGTTTTTTCTCGTAATTCCTCAAATTCTTCTATGTTTTCATTATGAGCTAATGGTTCTAATGTTTGTATAGCCCTTTTATATACACTAGAGATAAATGAATCAAATTCAACATCATGTAATTTCTCTGAAACCTTTCTTGAATCTATAATCCCTTTTTCAGTTATTGGTCGCTCACGTTCTTGACAAAATACAAATTTAGATTCAGCGTGTCTAATAAAATAAATGTATGTAATCACCTATGAATTCCTCTCGACTTAATTTAAAGTTAAAATCATTCTATGAAATTTTTACTTTCACAAACTTTCTTTTGCCTACCTGAACTATCATTCCATTTTCAATATTTATCGATTTTTTATCCTTTAATAATTTTACTCCGTTAATCTTAACTCCACCATTTGCAACCATTCGTCTTGCTTCACTTTTTGAGTTGAATAAAAACAACTTCTCTGTGAGCAATTCATATGTATCATATACACCTTCTACTAGTTCCAATTCTTCTATATCTTCTGGTAATGCATTTTTCCCAAATACATTGTTAAATTCTTGTTCAGCAATTCCCGCTTTTTCTTCACCGTGATATAAAGAAACGATATGTTTTGCAATCTTCATTTTTGCTGTTTTAGGGTGTATTTTATTTTCTTTGATATTTTTAATTAAATTATTTTTATCCTCTAAACTATAATGTGTAACTAAATTGATGTATTTCTCCATTAAATAGTCTGGATAGCTCATTAATTTTCCGTACATATCTTTAGGACTTTCATCTATTCCAACATAGTTTTTTTTTGACTTAGACATTTTTTGTACACCATCTAATCCTTCTAATAATGGTAGCGTTAATACTACTTGTTCTTGCTGATTATAATGACCTTGCATATGACGTCCCATCAATAGATTGAATAGTTGATCAGTCCCACCAATCTCAATATCACATTCTAGTGCTACTGAATCATATCCTTGCATTAAAGGATAGAAAAACTCATGAAGCGCTATTGGTTTATTATTCTTAAATCTATTAGTAAAATCTTTACGCTCCAATAATCTTGTTAACGTTATTGATGAAGAAATATTTAATATTTCTTCCAAGTCTAATTTCTTCAACCATTTTGAATTATAAAATACATCAATATTCTTTTTATCTATAATTTTTGAAATTTGATCAAAATATGTTTTTGCATTATAGATAACTTCTTGATCTGTTAATTGCTTTCTTGTCGCTTCTCTATCACTCGGATCTCCTATTTTTCCTGTAAAATCTCCAATAATAATTTGCACCTGATGTCCAAAATCTTGAAATTGTTTTAATTTATTAATTACTACTGTATGTCCTAAATGAACATCAGGTGCAGTTGGGTCAAGTCCAAATTTAATTTTTAAAGGCTCATTGCTTATGATTGATTTCTTTAATTTCTCTTCGAAATTATCTTTACTGACAATATCTACAAGTCCATTTAATAATGTTTCTTTTTGTAATTCAAACTCCTTCTTCTGTTTAACATTTAACTCCATAAATAATCCTCCTCAAAATAAAAAGCCCATACATAATGTATGGGCGTATAATCGCGGTACCACCAAACTTGATTCTCTAATAACATAACTAAAAAGTTACCAAATTGATTTATATAGAAGATGTATTCAATATAGATTAACTACTGATTTCCAGCTACCATCAGCTCTCTTAAAGTTTAATAAATACTTACTTGTTCTTCCTCAATTAATATTAAATTAAAATAATTATATTATTTTCTAAAAATTCCGTCAATGAAAATTTTGAGATTCTCTGTTAATATAAATTTTATTCATTACAATTTAAGCACCTATTATGTGAATAAGTATTAAAAAATAGGACTCCATTTTCTAACATGAACTTACCTAATTTTTTCTAGTTCAATTACTTTTTTATAATCATCAGGTATTGAAATAATCCATCCTGTTTTACAGTACTCATTTATTGACCCTTATTTCCTAAAATTTAATCAAAGACTTTTATTATTTAATCATACCACCACATATATTTCCACATACAAAAAAACACTCCTCGAAGTTGTTCGAGAAGTGTTGAAACGTATATTCGATTGAACACAAATTGCATATACAATTTGCGTACCAAAGCTGTAAGCGAAGAAGTACGCAACAGCTTTGCCGATATTAACGTTTTGAGAATTGTGGTGAACGACGAGCACCTTTAAGACCAGGTTTCTTACGTTCTTTCATACGTGGGTCACGTGTAAGTAATCCAGCGCGTTTTAATGATCCACGGTATTCTGGATCTGCTTCTAACAATGCACGTGCAATTCCGTGACGGATAGCTTGTGCTTGTCCAGTGAAACCTCCACCTTGAACGTTTACTAAAACATCGTAGTTACCTTTTGTTTCAGTTACATCAAATGGTTGGTTTAAATCTAAAATTAATGATTCAAATGGTAAGTAGTCACGTACGTCACGTTTGTTAATTGTTACGTTACCTTCACCAGGTACTAAACGTACACGTGCTACTGAATGTTTACGACGACCTGTGCCTTTATATTCAACTTGTGCCAATGTAGTATCCTCCTCTTAATTAACCACGTAACTCGTAGTTTTCAGGTTGTTGTGCAGCATGTGGATGCTCTGCACCAGCATATACGAATAATTTTTTACCTTGTTTTTCACCAAGTTTGCTCTTAGGTAACATACCTTTGATAGATGTTTCTAATAAACGAACTGGGTTTTTCTCTTTTAATTCACCAGCAGATACTGATTTTAATCCACCTGGGTGATTTGAGTGACGGTAGTAAATTTTATCTTGTTCTTTATTACCTGATAAGTAGATTTTTTCAGCGTTAATGATGATAACGTTATCTCCTGTATCAACGTGTGGTGTGTAAGTTACTTTATGTTTACCGCGTAAGATTGATGCGATTTCTGATGATAAACGACCTAACGTTTGTCCTTCAGCATCAACAACGTACCATTTGCGATCGATGTTTGCTTCATTAGCCATAAATGTTTGACGCATTATAGTGTCCTCCTAAATTTTAAAAAAGTTCTGGGTTAAGATGTATGTAATTACCTGTACCAAAGCTTCATACATACATCTTATTTCCTTAGTCTGATTCCTGCTTCTATATCTTAAAACACAATAAGATTCCGGGGCTTATCGTGGTGGTGATATAAAACAATACCGTTGTCTATAATATAATTTATTTGTCTTTTTGTCAATTGGTTTTAAACATTTTCTGAAGACTTTTTATTATATATTTTGATACCATTTCCGAACTCATTAATAAGTTCTGCTTTATCTAAATAAATTTTTTCTAAATATAGACCATGTGCTGGTGCTGTATGTGGTACTTTGTTTCGATCTTTTTCTTCAAGAAGCTGATGAATATCATCACCGCTTCTCTTCCCTTCACCGACGAGTATTAAATAAGCGACCATCACTCTTACCATATTGTATAAAAAGCCTGATCCTGTAACGATAAATTCAAATCCATCATCTGTTTCAACGACTTCACTTTGATAAATTGTACGTTCTTTATTTTGTACTTCAGTCTTTTGTGAACAGAAACTTGTAAAGTCATGTGTACCTATAAAATGTTGTGCAGCTTGATTCATCAAATCAATATCAACGGGTTTCTTTTGTTGTACTTTTGTGTCATGTTCAAATACATGTCTTTCTGGATCGATATAAACTTTATAACGATATTTCTTACCTACACAATCATACCTACAGTGAAAGTCTTCATCAATTTGTTCTACACTTTGTACATGTATATCTTTAGGTAATGCCGAATTAAAAGCATATTCCCATTTATCTGGTTTAATATTTAATGGTGTATCAAAATGAAAATATTGCTCAATAGCATGCACGCCTTTATCCGTTCTACTTGAAGGATGTATTCTTACAAATGTTTGATGCATTCTTTTTAGAATTCTCTCAAATTCATATTGCACAGTTCGTTCATGATGTTGAATTTGAAATCCCATAAACTGTCCACCGTGATATGAAATTTTCACTAACATTCTCAAAGTCTGCACCTCAATTCCTTAATAAATATAATGCTATTGCTACAACAATAATTGTTGCGAATCCAATACTATCTCTTAGTTTCCATTTTAATTTACGATAGGTTGTTCGTTGATTTGAAGCGTTATAACCTCTAGCTTCCATAGCCACTGCTAAATCATCTGCTCGTTTAAACGCCGATATAAACATCGGAATGAGTAGCGGAATAATAGCTTTTAATCTGTTAAATATACTACCTGCTGTTACGTCAGATCCTCTAGATGTTTGTGCTTTTATGATTCTATCTAATTCATCCATTAATGTTGGGATAAATCTAAGAGATATGGACATCATCATTGCGAGTTCATGGACTGGGAACTTAACCTTTTTTAATGGTCTCAACATTGATTCTATTGCATCTGTTAAGCTTATCGGACTTGTTGTTAACGTCATGATTGTAGAAATCATCACTAAAAGCGCAAGTCTTAAAACGATAAATGCACCTTGTACAATACCATTTTGTTCAATTGTGAATAGCTTTAAATCAATGATGACTGGTCCGCCTTTCGTCACAATTAAATGCATGATGAACGTAAAAATAAACAGCAGCATTACAGGTGTTAATCCTTTAATTAAGAACCAGAATCTTATTTGTGCTAAATACATGATGATTAATACAGTTAACACCATAAAGCCATAAGATGCCCATGAATTACAAAAGAATATTAATATCATAAATATAAATACATACAGCATTTTCATACGTGAATCTAATCGATGGATAATTGTATTACCAGGTATGTATCGCCCGATTATTAACTTATCAGTCATGAGGCTTCACCTGCTTTTCATACATATCTTTAAACATCTCTTCACTTGTCGCGATTTGATCAAACTTCATATCATATTTAGCTTCAACTGCTTGTTGAAGTTTAATAATATTAGGTGGCTCAAGATGCGTTTGATTCAGAAGTTCATTATTTGTAAAAATATTAACTGGCTTATCTTCTGCAACGATTTCACCAGCTTTAATGACTTTAACTTCATCCGCATATTTAAGTACGATATCCATTTGGTGTGAAATTAAGATAACCGTAATACCGAGATTTTCATGGATGTCATTGAAGAGTTCCATCATATCATGTTGCCCTTTCGGATCTAAGCCCACTGTAGGCTCGTCAAGGACAAGTATTTCAGGTTCCATAGCTAATACACCGGCAATGGCTATACGTCGTTTCTGACCACCTGAGAGCTCAAATGGCGATTTCTTTAATAAGCTACGATCCATGCTTAACAAATCCATAAGAGATTCTGCTTTTTGAATAGCTGCTTCTTTATCCGTACCGTAATTGAGCGGTCCAAAAATAATATCTTTTTCAACTGTATCTTCAAATAATTGATGTTCTGCAAATTGAAAGACGATACCTACTTTTTTACGCACTGGCGCTAATTTCTTTGATTTCGTCTTCTTCGTAATATTTGTATCGCCGATTTTCAATTGTCCTTCAGTCGGCTTTAATATAGCGTTTAAGTGCTGAATTAATGTTGATTTACCAGAACCTGTTTGGCCTACAATGGCATAAAATTTAGATTCTGTGAATGTCGTCGAAACTTGATTTAAAGCTCTATATTGATATGGTGTCTTTATACTGTAGTCATAAGTGACTTGATCAAACGTTATTTTCATATTCGATTCACCAACTGTTCGAATGTTGTATATTCATAATTATGATTGAGCAAGTAGTTCATTCTCATAGCAAAAGGTAAGTCTAAACCAATTTCAGTTAAATAGGCACCTTGCTTAAATATTTCTTCAGGTATGTCTTGTTTATAAACTTCACCTTTATTCATAACAATAATCTCATCAGCATTAACAGCTTCTTCTAAATCATGTGTAATAGAGATAACTGTTAAGTGGTGTTCAATTTGAATAGATTTAATTAAGTTCATAATACTCTCTTTACCTTCAGGATCAAGCATAGCTGTCGCTTCATCTAAAATCATAATGTCTGGTGACATTGCTAATATGCCTGCAATAGCGACACGTTGTTTCTGTCCACCAGAAAGATGACTTGGTTCGAATGTTTTCATGTTTGACATGCCAACTTCTGTTAATACCTCATCAACTATTTCATGCATAACGTGATAGTCTATACTTTGATTTTCCATACCAAATGCTACATCATACTCTACAGTTGAACCAATAAATTGATTATCAGGATTTTGAAATACAATACCTACATGTCTTCTCACTTCATCAATTGTATCGTTCGACAGTAAGATGCCATCAACTACGATTTCACCTTCATAATTTTGGTTAATACCCATCATTAATTTAGCAATTGTAGACTTTCCTGAACCATTATGTCCGACAATAGATGTCCACTTGCCTTTTTGTATATTAAACGAAACATTGCGAAGTGCAGCTGGTTCATTTTCATCATATTTAAATGTAACGTTCGAGAACCTAATCAAATTTTCCTGCACCATAACATTCATCCTTCAACAAGTTAATTACTATATATTTTACAGTATACATACGAAATTGTAAGCATTAATTACTTTAAACATACTAACTATTATAAAATAAAATGCAATAAAAAAAATCCGTATAAACGGATTTAAAATAAAAAAGCGCGCACTCCACCATAGACGAGTTCACGCAATAAGTCATTCAAATGTGGTGGAGTACTCTGAGCTAGACAATATCTATGTGTGGTAAACATTATCATTGCACTCATTTGCTTTGTGTGTGTTAAATAAATTGTATTTATATAGAAATGATTGAAGTGACTTTCGTCACTCCAATAAAGAATAGATTATACTAATTCAATAATTACTGATTCAGCACCGTCACCGCGACGTGGACCAACTTTCATGATACGAGTATATCCACCTTGACGCTCTTCATAGCGTGGCGCAACATCATTGAATAATTTTTGTAATGCAGTGATTGTTTTGTCATCTTCTAAGATTTTAACGTCACGAATCGTTTGAGCAGCTCTACGACGTGAAGCTAGATCACCTTTTTTACCTAAAGTAATTAAGTTATCAACAACTTTACGAACTTCTTTAGCACGAGCTTCTGTAGTCTCGATACGTTCAGAAACGATAAGTTGAGTAGCTAAGTCACGTAACATTGCTTTACGTTGATCAGAAGTACGACCTAATTTTCTGTAACCCATGAATTAACCTCCTTTATTAGTCTTCTTTTCTTAAACCAAGACCAAGATCTTCTAATTTATATTTAACTTCTTCAAGAGACTTACGACCTAAGTTTCGAACTTTCATCATATCTGCCTCAGATTTATCTGCTAATTCTTGTACAGAATTAATTCCTGCACGTTTTAGACAGTTATAAGAACGTACTGATAAGTCTAATTCTTCGATAGACATTTCAAGTACTTTTTCTTTTTGATCTTCTTCTTTTTCAATCATGATTTCAGCATTTTGTGCTTCATCAGTTAAATTAACAAAAATGTTTAAGTGTTCAGTCATGATTTTAGCACCTAAAGAAACAGCTTCTTGAGGAGATAACGAACCATCTGTCCAAACATCGATTGTTAATTTATCATAATCACTACTTTGCCCTACACGTGTATTTTCAACTGTATAGTTCACACGATTTACTGGAGAATAAAGTGAGTCGATTGGAATGACACCAATTGGCAAATCACTTGTGTTATTTTGTTCAGCTAAAGCATATCCGCGACCTTTATTAGCAATTAAGCGCATCTTAAGGTGTCCACCTTTAGAAACTGTTGCAATTTTTAAATCTGGATTTAAAATTTCAACATCACTGTCATGCATGATATCTTTCGCAGTAACTTCACCTTCATCTTTAATATCGATTTCAAGTGTTTTATCTTCTTCAGAGTAGATTTTTATAGCTAATTTCTTGATGTTCATAATGATAGTAGTAACATCCTCAACTACATTTTCAACTGCTGAGAATTCGTGAAGTACACCTTCAATTTCGATATTTTTAACTGCCGCACCTGGTAATGAAGATAATAGGATACGACGTAAGGAGTTGCCTAGTGTTGTACCATAACCACGTTCTAGCGGTTCAACAACGAACTTACCGAATGTAGAATCATCACTAACTTCTATTGTTTCAATTCTAGGTTTTTCGATTTCAATCATTTAAATATATCCTCCTTATAAACGTCGATTAAACTTTATTAATTTCTATCCAGTGACTCTTGAACATTAGAACTAACAAAAATTATACACGACGACGTTTTGGTGGACGACATCCGTTATGTGGAACTGGTGTTACGTCTTTAATTGCTGTGATTTCTAATCCAGCTGATTGTAACGCACGGATCGCTGATTCACGACCTGGGCCAGGACCTTTAACTGTTACTTCTACAGTTTTCAAACCGTGTTCCATAGCAGCTTTTGAAGCTGTTTCTGAAGCCATTTGAGCTGCAAAAGGTGTTGATTTTTTAGAACCTTTAAATCCTAACGCACCTGCTGAAGACCATGATAATGCATTACCGAAATCATCAGTGATCGTTACGATTGTATTGTTGAATGTTGAACGGATGTGAGCTACACCACTTTCAATATTCTTTTTAACTCTACGTTTACGAGAAACTTGTTTACGTGCCATTTATATGTGCCTCCTTTACTTATTATTTTTTCTTGTTCGCTACTGTTTTAACTGGTCCTTTACGCGTACGCGCATTGTTCTTAGTGTTTTGACCACGAACTGGTAAACCACGACGGTGGCGAATTCCACGGTATGAAGCGATTTCCATTAAACGTTTAATGTTTAAGTTTCTTTCACGACGAAGGTCACCTTCAACTTTGTAACCATCTACAACTTCACGGATACGACCTAATTCGTCATCAGTTAAATCGCGAACACGTGTGTCTTCAGATACGTTTGCTTCTTTAAGAATTTTTTGTGCTGTTGTTTTTCCGATACCATATACGTAAGTTAACGAGATTACTACGCGTTTCTCACGTGGTACGTCAATACCTGCAATACGAGCCATTTATTTACACCTCTCTTTTATTAGCCTTGTTTTTGTTTGTGTTTTGGATTTTCACAAATCACCATTACTTTACCTTTACGACGAATAACTTTACATTTTTCGCAAATTGGTTTTACTGATGGTCTTACTTTCATCTTTGTATACCTCCTTGTATTTGGAGTGACGATTATTTATAACGATAAGTGATTCTTCCGCGTGTTAGGTCATACGGAGACATTTCAACTGTTACTTTGTCGCCAGGTAGAATTCTAATATAGTTCATACGGATTTTACCACTAACGTGTGCTAAAATTTCATGTCCATTTTCTAATTCTACTTTAAACATAGCGTTTGGTAAAGTATCTAATACTGTACCTTCTAATTCGATTACATCTTGTTTAGCCATGATCATTTCCCCCTTTTTCTATTCATTCTCGTGAAATACAAACGTATTTCATGTTTTAAAACCTGGTCCAAAATTAGAGACATACTTTAGGTGATTAAATCACATAGAATAAGCACAGGTTTATAAAATTGGGATGATTTAATACTTAAGATTTGCATTCGACAACACTTCAAATACTTATCGCTTCTTGTAATCACTCCGATTGTATTCCAAAAACCTAAATACTATCTTGATTCTTAAAATTGAACGCATTCACGCGTTCAAGAATCACCTAAAGCTAGGCGAATTCGGGGTGAAAGCGTCATTACTATAATGATTCAAGAATTTGAATAACATCTTCAGTAACATTATCAATTTGTCTAGAACCATCGATGTTTTTAAGGACACCTTGATTTTCATAGAAATCTAAAAGTGGTTTAGTTTGTTTAACATTAACACTTAAACGATTTGCTACTGTTTCAGGGTTATCGTCTTCACGTTGATATAATTTACCACCGTCAAGATCACAAACACCTTCAACTTTTGGTGGATTAAATACTAAATGATAAGTTGTTCCACATACTTCACAAATTCTTCTGCCAGTTAAACGATTCATAAGTTCTTCTTCCGCAACTTCGATGTTAATAACAGCATCTACTTTACGATTTAAGTCACTTAAAATTTCATTTAATGCATCAGCTTGTTCAACTGTACGAGGAAAACCATCTAGTAAAAATCCTTTTTTCGCATCTTCTTCAGCTAGTCTTTCTCTAACGATACCTATAGTCACTTCATCTGGTACAAGTTCCCCGCGATCCATATAAGATTTAGCCTCTTTACCAAGGTCAGTCTCTTCTTTGATCGCTTTACGGAACATATCACCAGTTGAGATATGAGGAATAGGGTATTTCTTAACAATTTCACTCGCTTGAGTACCTTTACCTGCACCAGGTAAACCCATTAAAATGATGTTCATAAAAACCCTCCTACTTGCTTATCGTCTTCTAAAGCCTCTATATTCACGTTGATTGAGTTGAGCTTCTAAAGTTTTCATTGTTTCAATTGCAACACCGATAACGATTAGTAAGCTAGTACCACCAACTTGTATTGCTTGAGGTAAATTCATTAACTTAATTGCTAAAATCGGAATAATAGAAATTAAAGCTAAGAAAATTGATCCCACAAACGTTAAACGATAAAGCACTTTAGTGATGTATTTTTTAGTTTGATCTCCAGGTCTAATACCTGGTACATAACTACCTTGTTTTTGTAAGTTTTCTGCCATCTTTTCAGGATTAACCTGAACAAATGCATAAAAGTATGCGAAAGCTATAATTAAAATAACATATACAATCATACCAATATTATGAGAAGGATCTGCGTAATTTGTAACTGTTTGCGCCCATTCTTGATCAGGGAAGAATAATGTTAAAGTCTTCGGAAGCATAAAGAATGCCATCGCAAAGATTACCGGAATTACACCTGCTGCATTAACTTTTAAAGGTAAATATGTTGCGTTTGCAGATAAAGAACCACCTGCGCCTTGAGTTTGACGTTTAGCATATTGAATAGGAATTTTACGAATTGCTTGAAGTACATAAACTGCACCAACAGTAAGTAAAATCATACCTACGAATAAACCAATCGCTTTTAACCAAGCCATAGTAGTATCATCTGCGCCAACAAAACTTTGTTGGTAAAACTGAATTAATGAGTTTGGCATAGAAGATAATATACCAGCGAAGATAATAATAGATATACCATTACCAACACCAAATTGTGTTATCTGTTCACCTAACCACATTAAGAAAGCTGTTCCTGCAGTTAAAACAAGTGCTATTAACACATAATTTAAGACTGAAGTATTTTGAATTAAATTACCACCGAGCATATTATTAAATGAATACGACATACCTAAGCCTTGAACAAAGGCTAATACAATTGTGAAGTAACGTGTAAATTGATTAATCTTTTTACGACCAACTTCACCTTGTTTAGACCACTCTGTAAACTTAGGTACAACATCCATTTGTAATAATTGCATTACGATTGAAGCAGTAATGTAAGGCATAATACCCATAGCTAAAATTGAGAAGTTCTGCAAGGCACCTCCACCGAATGTGTTAAACAAATCGGTAATACCTTGCGAACCTTTATTTTGATTAAAAGCATCTGGATTAACACCAGGAGCTGGAATATATGTTCCAACTTTAAATATAACGAGCATTGCTAGTGTGAATAATATCTTGTTACGAATATCTTTAGTCTTCAAAAAACTAACGATCGTTTCAAACATTAGATCACCTCATGCGTTCCGCCCTTACCTTCGATTGCTTCAATAGCTGAAGCTGAGAATTTATGAGCTTTTATTGTTAATTTCTTTTCTAATGAACCGTTTCCTAAAACTTTAACGCCAGATTTTTCAGATTTAACAACACCTGATTCTACTAATAATGCTGGTGTAACTTCAGTTCCTTCTTCGAAACGATTTAATTGATCAAGATTAACAATTGCATATTCTTTACGGTTGATGTTAGTGAATCCACGTTTTGGTAAACGACGGAATAATGGTAATTGACCACCTTCGAAACCTAAACGAACACCGCCACCTGAACGTGCTTTTTGACCTTTAGTACCACGACCACTTGTTTTACCGTTACCTGTAGCCATACCACGACCAACACGGTTACGTTCTTTACGAGCACCTTTAACTGGTTTCAACTCATGTAATTTCATTTTGGCACCTCCTTAATACTTTAGATGAATTTATTTTTCAGTAACTTTTACTAAGTGACTTACTTTGTCGATTTGCCCACGAATCGCAGGATTATCTTCAACTACTACAGTTGAGTTTGTTTTTTTAAGTCCTAGCGCTTGAACTGTCTTACGTTGAGTTTCAGGACGACCAATAACGCTACGAGTGAGGGTGATTTCTAATTTAGCCATAGTGTTTGTTCCCTCCTTAATTTAATAATTCTTCTACTGATTTACCGCGTAGACTAGCTACTTCTTCGGCATTTTTAAGTTCTTTAAGTCCTTCGATTGTAGCACGAACCATGTTGATTGGTGTGTTAGAACCTAATGATTTACTTAAGATATCAGTGATACCAGCAAGTTCTAAAACGGCACGAACTGGTCCACCTGCAATAACACCTGTACCAGGTGCTGCTGGTTTAATTAAAACACGACCTGCACCAAAACGTCCAATAACTTGGTGAGGAGTTGTTCCTTCAACACGTGGAACTGTTACTAAGTCTTTCTTAGCATCTTCTACTGCTTTTTTAATTGCTTCAGGTACCTCTTGAGCTTTACCAGTACCGAAACCTACGCGACCATTTTTATCTCCAACAACTACTAAAGCTGTAAAACGGAAACGACGACCACCTTTAACTACTTTAGCTACACGGTTAATCGTAACTACGCGCTCTTCAAATTCTTTAACTTCTTGTTCTTTACGACGCATGAGTGTCCCTCCTTTAAATTAAAATTGAAGTCCGTTTTCACGAGCTGCATCAGCTAATGCTTTGATACGTCCGTGGTATAAATATCCTCCACGATCAAATACTACAGCGTCAACGCCTTTTTCAGCGGCACGTTTTGCAACGATTTCGCCTACTTTAGCAGCTGCTTCTACATTACCTGATTGCTCTAGGTTAAATTCTTTATCTACAGTTGATGCTTGAGCGATTGTTACACCGTTTAAGTCATCAATTACTTGAGCATAAATATGTTTGTTTGAACGATATACGTTTAAACGTGGCTTTTCGCTAGTTCCAGCTAATTTAGCACGTACGCGGGCATGTCTTTTCAAACGAACTTTATTTTTGTCGATTTTAGCGATCATGTTAGTGCTCCTTTCTTATCTTAATGATTACTTACCAGTTTTACCTTCTTTACGACGAACATATTCGCCTTCGTAACGAATACCTTTACCTTTGTAAGGTTCTGGTGGACGGATTGAACGGATATAAGATGCAATTGCACCAACACGTTCTTTTGAAATACCTTCTACTTTAACTTTAGTGTTTTTCTCTACTGATAATGTGATTCCATCTTCAGCAACGATTTCTACAGGGTGAGAATAACCAACGTTTAAGATGATATTTTTACCTTGCATTTGGGCACGGTAACCAACACCAATAAGTTCTAAGTTTTTCTCGAAACCTTTAGATACACCTTCAATCATGTTAGCGATTAAAGCACGAGTTGTACCATGGATTGTTTTATGTTCTTTAGAGTCAGATGGACGTACAACTTCTAAGCTGTTGTCCTCTTGTTTATATGTCATTTCTTCATTAAAAGTACTAGTTAATTCACCTTTAGATCCTTTAACTGTTACTGTGTTACCTTCGATAGTAACAGTAACGTCTGAAGGGATCTCAATAATTTTCTTACCAACACGGCTCATTATGTGGGCACCTCCTTATAATTTTATAATTACCAGATATAAGCTAATACTTCTCCACCGATTCCACGTTGTCTAGCATCTTTATCAGTTAAAACACCTTCAGATGTAGAAACAAGTGCAATACCTAAACCGTTAAGAACTTTTGGAAGTTCATCAGCTTTAGCATAAACACGTAAACCTGGTTTAGAAATACGTTTTAATCCTGTGATAACGCGCTCGTTGTTTTGACCATATTTAAGGAACATACGGATAACACCTTGCTTATCATCTTCGATATATTCTACGCTTTTTACGAATCCTTCTTTTTTAAGGATTTCAGCGATTTCTTTTTTAATGTTTGATGCAGGTAACTCTAATTTTTCGTGACGTACCATGTTTGCGTTACGCACGCGAGTTAACATATCTGCAATTGGATCTGACATTGTCATTTGTGTTTCCTCCTTTCATTCTTTTGAGTTTACCAGCTAGCTTTACGTACGCCAGGGATTTGGCCTTTGTATGCTAGTTCACGGAAACAAATACGGCAAAGTTTGAATTTACGATATACTGAGTGTGGACGTCCACAACGTTCACAACGAGTGTATTCACGAACTCCGAATTTTTGTTTACGTTGTTGTTTAGCGATCATTGATTTTTTAGCCACTTAATTAGCCTCCTTTATAATTAGAGATTACTTTTGAAATGGCATACCGAATTGTGTTAACAATTCACGAGCTTCCTCGTCAGTGTTAGCAGTTGTAACGATAACGATATCCATTCCTCGTACTTTACTTACTTTATCATAGTCGATTTCAGGGAAAATTAATTGTTCCTTAACACCTAAAGTGTAATTTCCACGACCGTCGAATGCTTTTTTAGAGATACCACGGAAGTCACGTACACGTGGTAATGAAACTGAGATTAATTTATCAAAGAATTCATACATTCTTTCTCCACGTAATGTAACTTTTGCACCGATTGGCATACCTTCACGAAGACGGAAAGTCGCAATAGATTTTTTAGCTTTAGTTACTAATGGTTTTTGACCAGTGATTGCTTGAAGTTCTTCAACTGCAGAGTCTAAAACTTTAGAGTTTTGAACTGCATCACCGATACCCATGTTTACAACTATTTTTTCGATTTTTGGTACTTCCATAACTGAACTATAGTTAAATTTCTTAACTAACTCAGCAGAAATTTCATTATTAAACTTTTCTTTTAAACGTGTCAAAGTGGATCCTCCTTTCACTTAATAATTATTCATTTGATGATTTGATTTCTTCGCCAGATTTTTTAGCGATACGAACTTTTTTACCATCTACTACTTTGAATCCAACACGAGTTGGTTCGTTTGTCTTAGGATCAAGTAATTGAACGTTTGATACGTGGATAGTACCTTCTGTTTCTAAGATACCACCTTCTGGATTGAACTGAGTTGGTTTTTGGTGTTTTTTAATGATGTTAACACCTTCTACAACTACGCGTTCTTTCTTAGGTAATGCTTCTAAAACTTTACCAGTTTTACCTTTATCTTTACCTGAGATAACGATTACGTTGTCACCTTTACGTACGTGCATGTGTAGGCACCTCCTTAGGAATTTTGTTTTTTATCATTATAGATTAAAGTACCTCTGGCGCTAGAGAAACGATTTTCATGAAGTTACCTTCACGTAATTCACGCGCTACAGGACCGAATATACGTGTACCACGTGGACCTTTGTCATCACGGATGATTACACATGCATTTTCGTCAAATTTGATGTAAGAGCCATCTTCACGACGTACACCTGATTTAGTACGTACAACAACAGCTTTAACAACTTCACCTTTTTTAACAACGCCACCTGGTGTAGCATTTTTAACAGTAACGACGATTACATCACCAATGTTAGCTGTCTTACGACCAGATCCGCCTAAAACTTTGATTGTTAATACTTCACGAGCACCAGAGTTGTCTGCTACTTTTAAACGTGTTTCTTGTTGGATCATCTTTGTTTGACCTCCCTTATCTTTATACTTCTATTAAATAATTACTGATTCTTCAACGATTTCAACTAGACGAAAACGCTTAGTTGATGATAAAGGACGTGTTTCTGCAATCTTAACGATATCGCCCATTTTTGCTGAATTGTTTTCATCATGCGTTTTATATTTTTTTGAATATTTTACGCGTTTACCATATAATTTATGAGTTTTGTATGTTTCAACAACTACTGTAATAGTTTTATCCATTTTATCTGAAACTACTTTACCAACGTAAACTTTGCGGTCATTTCTTTCACTCACAGTAATGAACCTCCTCTACTTGATTATTTATTATCTGCTGCTTTCTCTTCTTCGATTTCTCTTTCGCGAACGATTGTTTTTAGACGTGCAATCGTCTTTTTAACTTTTCGAATGTTAGCAGTCTCTTCAAGTTGACCAGTTGCTAACTGAAAGCGTAAGTTGAATAATTGCTCTTTAGCTTCTTTGATTTCTTTTTCAATTTCAGTAGTGGTTAAATTTCTGATATCCTTAGCTTTCATTTGTGTCACCACCCAATTCTTCACGTTTTACAAACTTAGATTTAACTGGAAGTTTGTGTGCTGCAAGACGTAATGCTTCACGTGCAACTTCTTCTTGAACACCTGCAACTTCGAACAAGATACGTCCTGGTTTAACTACTGCTACCCATCCTTCAACTGCACCTTTACCTGAACCCATACGTACTTCTAAAGGTTTTTTAGTATAAGGTGTATGTGGGAATATTTTAATCCATACTTTTCCGCCACGTTTCATGTAACGTGTCATTGCGATACGAGCTGATTCGATTTGACGAGAAGTAATCCAAGCTGCTGTTTGAGCTTGTAAACCGTACTCACCAAATGTTACTTCATTTCCGCCTTTTGAACGACCAGTTGTTTTTGGACGATGTTGACGACGGAATTTAACACGCTTTGGTAATAACATTATTATTTTCCTCCTTCACTAGACTTCTTTGTAGGAAGAACTTCTCCACGGTAGATCCATACTTTAACACCTAATTTACCGTAAGTAGTGTCGGCTTCTTCATGTGCGAAATCAATGTCTGCACGTAATGTATGAAGTGGAACAGTTCCTTCTGAATATTGTTCTGCACGAGCGATATCTGCGCCACCTAAACGACCAGATACTTGAGTTTTGATACCTTTAGCTCCCAATTTCATTGCGCGTTGGATAGCTTGTTTTTGAGCACGACGGAAAGATACACGGTTTTCTAATTGACGAGCAATATTATTTGCTACCAATGTTGCATCTAAATCAACTTTTTTGATTTCGATAACGTTGATGTGTACTTTTTTGTTAGTCAATGCGTTTAATTTGTTACGTAATTTTTCAATTTCTGAACCGCCTTTACCAATAACCATACCTGGTTTACCAGTGTGGATAGCGATATTGATACGGTTTGCTGCACGTTCAATTTCAACACTTGAAACTGAAGCTTCTTTTAATGCTTCTGCGATATATTTACGAACTTTTAAGTCTTCATGTAAAAGTGTTGCGAAGTCTTTACCTGCATACCACTTTGCTTCCCAGTCACGAATTACACCGACACGAAGTCCGATTGGATTAATTTTTTGACCCACTATATTCCCTCCTTAATGATTTAGTTAATTATGCTTCTTTAACTTCTTTAGCTTCTTTTTCGCCAACTACGATTGTAATATGGCTAGTACGTTTGTTAATCGCACTTGCACGACCTTGTGCACGTGGACGGAAACGTTTCAATGTAGGTCCTTCATTAGCGTAAGCTTCTTTTACTACTAATGTGTCAGGATTTAAATCATAGTTATGTTCTGCATTTGCTAATGCTGACATTAATAATTTTTCAACAACAGGTGATGTTGCTTTGTTTGTTAATTTTAAGATGGCAATTGCTTCTGCCACTTCTTTACCTCTAATAAGATCTAAAACTAATCTCACTTTACGAGGTGCGATTCTTATTGTTCTAGCAACCGCTTTTGCTTCCATTGTGACTTCCTCCTCTTTTTAGAAATTAGCGTTTAGTCTTTTTGTCGTCTGCAGCATGACCTTTATAAGTACGTGTAGGTGCAAACTCTCCTAATTTATGTCCAACCATATCTTCAGTAATGAAAACTGGCACATGTTTACGACCATCATATACTGCTATTGTATGTCCGATGAAGTTAGGAAATACTGTTGAACGACGAGACCATGTTTTAATAACTGATTTTTTTTCACCTTCGTTTTGAGCTTCAACTTTTTTCATTAAATGATCATCAACGAAAGGTCCTTTTTTAAGACTACGAGCCATTATGGCGCCTCCCTTCTTATTTAATGCGCGCGGCATCTAAGCCGCACACGTAAATAAGGTATTATTATTTTTTCTTACGACCACGAACGATAAATTTAGATGAACGTTGGTTTTGTTTACGAGTTTTCTTACCAAGTGTTGGTTTGCCCCATGGAGACATTGGTGATTTAAGACCGATTGGTGTACGACCTTCACCACCACCATGTGGGTGATCGTTAGGGTTCATTACAGAACCACGAACTGTAGGACGTTTACCCATCCATCTAGAACGACCAGCTTTACCAATTGTGATTAATTCGTGTTGTTCATTACCAACTTGACCGATTGTTGCACGACAAGTAGATAAAATCATACGAACTTCACCTGATTTAAGACGAACTAGTACGTATTTACCTTCTTTACCAAGTACTTGAGCACTTGTACCAGCTGAACGGACTAATTGTCCACCTTTACCTGGTTTTAATTCGATGTTGTGAATTGTAGTACCAACTGGGATATCAGTTAATGCTAATGCATTACCTACTTTGATATCTGCATCTGGACCATTGAATACTTCTTGTCCTACTTTTAATCCTTTAGGGGCAATGATATATCTTTTTTCACCATCTGCGTATACTAATAATGCGATATTAGCTGAACGGTTTGGATCATACTCGATAGTTGCTACTTTAGCAGGAATTCCATCTTTGTTACGTTTGAAATCAATTACACGGTATTGACGTTTATGACCGCCACCTCTGTGACGAACTGTCAATTTACCTTGGTTGTTACGTCCCGCTTTTCTCGGAAGCGGTTGTAATAAAGACTTTTCAGGAGTCGTTGATGTAATTTCAGCGAAGTCTGAAGATGTCATATTACGACGACCATTTGTAATTGGCTTATACTTTTTAAGAGCCATTGTCGTTTTACCTCCTTAATGGTAATTGTTTTTAGTTAAATAGGTCTATTGAAGAACCTTCTTTTAGAGTTACGATTGCTTTACGACGTTTGTTAGTGAAACCATTGTAACGACCAACACGTTTAGCTTTTGCTTTAACGTTCATGATATTTACTGTATCAACTTTCACGTCGAAAATTTCTTCGATTGCGATTTTTACTTGTGTTTTGTTTGCACGTGTATCTACATCAAATGTGTATTTATCTAAAGCCATATCTGATGAAGATTTTTCTGTGATTACGGGGCGCTTAATAACATCTCTTGCTTCCATTATGCGAGCACCTCCTCTACTTTATCCACTGCTGCTTTAGTTATTACGACTTTACTAGAATCTAAGATATCTAATACGTTTAAGCTTTGAGCGTCGATAACTTTAACACCTGGAATGTTACGAGCTGATAATTCAACGTTGCTGTCTACAGTATCAACGATGAATAAAACTTTCTTAGAAAGTTCTAAGTTGCTCATTACATTTTTGAATTCTTTTGTTTTAGGTGCATCAAAGTTGAATGCTTCTAAAACTGTTAATTCGTTACCACTTACTTTTGAAGATAATGCAGAACGTAATGCTAAACGACGCATTTTCTTAGGCATTTTGTAAGAATAACTTCTTGGTGTAGGACCGAATACGATACCACCACCACGCCATTGTGGCGCACGGATTGTACCTTGACGAGCACGACCTGTACCTTTTTGTTTCCAAGGTTTACGTCCACCACCACGAACTGCTGAACGATTTTTAACTGCGTGAGTACCTTGGCGTAATGAAGCACGTTGTAAGTTGACTGCTTCGAATAATACGTGTTGGTTTGGTTCGATACCAAATACACTATCATTTAATTCGATAGAACCTGATTTTGATCCATCTACTTTTAATACATCAATATTAGCCATAATGTTGTTTCCTCCTTTCACCTAAATAATTATTTATTACCTTTTTTAATTGAAGTTGTAAGTTTTACTAAACCTTTTTTAGGACCTGGCACATTACCTTTAACTAAAATTACGTTATTTTCTGCATCAACTTTAACTACTTCTAAGTTTTGCATAGTAACTGTGTTTCCGCCCATACGGCCTGGTAATTCTTTACCTTTAAATACTTTAGAAGCATCTGAAGCCATACCCATTGAACCAGAGCCTCTGTGGTAACGAGAACCGTGACTCATTGGTCCACGAGAGAATCCGTGACGTTTAATTGAGCCTTGGAAACCTTTACCTTTTGAAACGCCTGTTGCATCAATAATGTCTCCTGCTTGGAAAGTATCTACAGTGACTTCTTGACCTACCTCGTATGCTGAAACATCAATGTTTCTGAATTCACGAGTGAAGCGCTTAGGTGCTGTACCTGCTTTTTTAGCATGGCCTTCAGCAGCTTTAGTAGCATATTTGTTAGATTTACGATCTTTTTTATATGCTTGTTTGTCTTCAAAACCGATTTGAACAGCGTTGTAGCCGTCTACTTCTTCAGTTTTAGTTTGTAATACTACGTTTTGACTAGCTTCTACTACAGTAACTGGTATTAATTCACCGTTTTCTGCGAATACTTGAGTCATTCCAATTTTTCTTCCTAAGATTCCTTTGGTCATCGAAAGTCGCACCTCCTGTTATTTTAATGAATTATAATTTGATTTCGATGTCTACACCTGATGGTAAGTTTAAGCCCATAAGAGCATCAACTGTTTTTGGTGTAGGGTTAAGAATGTCGATTAAACGTTTATGCGTACGTTGTTCGAATTGTTCACGTGAGTCTTTGTACTTATGAACGGCACGGATTACAGTATAAACTGATTTCTCAGTTGGTAATGGAATCGGACCAGACACTTGAGCTCCTGAACGTTTAGCTGTTTCAACAATTTTCTCTGCTGATTGATCGATCATGCGGTGATCATACGCTTTTAAACGGATACGAATTTTTTGTTTTGCCATAATTTTCCCTCCTTGTTCGTCTACTTTATAGTGATAGACTTCTCCACGAAAACTCTCTTACACACCGCCATGGCAAAGCGGCCGGGTGTGTCAGTAACCTCTCGCTTCATCGCTTCTTAAAGTCCAACATTAGATATGATACATGATTTATTTCTATTAATCAATAGATAACCATATATTTTTTCTAATTTCATCTAACACATACCCAAGTATTATAACGGATTATGCGTTCTTTTTCAATAGGTAAAATTTAAATAGATAATTTGTAATCTAAATGTTATAATATAACAAGCAATTTTAACTAGGTGGTGAAATCATGAAAAGAGGAATCAAATCAGTTTTGCTAGTTCTTTCTATTATATTAGTTGTATCTGAGTTATTATTAGCCATACCTTTTCTAGGTGGAGGAATCGTTCTTTCAACTGGTTATAATGCTTTGGTACTTAATGGAACGTTATACTTTATTACGACTCTCATCCTATTAATAGATAACCAGAATTCTGTTAAAGTAATATTTATCATTCCATTAATCGGACTAATCGCTAGCTTTGTTGCAATCATTCCTATTATTGGCTGGTTATTACATATCGTAATGGTCGTATTAATGATCATCTTCTTATTTACGATTATAATTGCGCCAGTATATATCCCATCTAAATATTACAAGACTACTTATAAAAGTTAATATATAAATAAAAAGCCACGAGACTTCATTAAATGAAATCTCGTGGCTTTTTTATTATGCATGTACAAATACAAAGTAAGCGACAAAGACGAAGAATAAACCGTACATAATTGGGTGAATTTCTTTATGTCTTTTTGCTACGATCATTGTAATTGGGTAGAATATAAATCCACACGCGATACCTGTTGCAATTGAATATGTTAAAGGCATCATAATCATTGTTAAGAAAGCTGGTACTGCTATCTCAAATTTTTGCCAATCAATTTTACCTAAGTTACTAACCATCAACACTCCTACTATAACAAGCGCTGGTGCTGTAACCGCACTTGTAACAACTGCCATTAATGGAGAGAATAATAATGCTGCTAAGAAACAAATACCTGTTACAACGCTTGCGAACCCTGTACGTGCACCAACTGCAACACCTGCACTAGATTCTATATAACTTGTTGTAGTTGAAGTACCAAATATTGCACCTACAATTGTTGCTAATGAATCAGAGAATAATGCTTTACCTGCTCTAGGTAATTTATTATCTTTCATTAATCCAGCTTGGTTTGCAACCGCAACTAACGTTCCTGCAGTATCAAAGAAATCTATAAATAAGAAAGTTAAAACGACAATTAAGAATTGTACATTAAATATAGTAGATAAATCACCAAACGCTTCGAATGCTGCACCAAATGTTGGTGACACACTTGGTACTTTCCCTACTATACTATCTGGCATTGCAATTAAACCTGTAATTAATCCCGCAATAGCTGTTAAGACCATTCCGATGAAAATTGCTCCTGGTAATTTTTTAGCCATTAATATAATTGTAATGATAATACCGAATACTGCTAATAGTACTTCTGGGTTATGCATAGTTCCAAGTGTAACTAAAGTTGAATCTTCTTTTTTAACAATACCTGCTCCTTGTAAACCTACAAAGGTAATAAACAACCCTATACCGGCAGACACAGCCATCTTTAATTCAAATGGTATTGCATTGATAATAACCTCTCGTAAACCACTCATCGTTAATATTGCAAATATAACACCTGAGAATAACACGCCTGTTAAACCAGTTTGCCATGGAATACCCATTGTTAGCACAACTGTAAACGCGAAAAACGCATTTAATCCCATACCTGGTGCTAAAGCTATCGGGTATTTCGCAATGATACCCATAAATAAACAACCAACTAGTGCTGCTAAAGCTGTAGCAACAAACACAGAACCTTGGTCCATTCTCATTGAATCAGGTACATTTTCAACACTTGCCAAACTTAACATTGATGGGTTAACCGCTAATATGTATGCCATAGATAAGAATGTCGTTAAACCACCAAGAATTTCTCTTTTATAATTTGTTCCCAATTCATCAAACTTAAAGTAACGTTTCATCATAAGACTCCTTTATTAATTTCAACACTGTACATTGTATTACTGGGAACATCAAAAATCAATACTTTTTACGAACATTTATATATTTTAATTTATTTATGTTCGTGTTATAGTTCGCTTTTTACGCTTTATAATCCGTGACAGTACGCCTCTAGCCAACTCAATTAAATATATAAACAAAAACTGAGACATCACATGATGTCCCAGCCTTTATTCAGATTAAGTTAGAACTTCAACCCTTTTAAAGCGTCTTTAAATGGATTGTTTTCTACTTCTTCAGTTTGCATATATTTCTTCATTTCTTTTTTGCCAATTTTACCTGATTTTCTATTTTTAAGTCTTTCGTCCATATGCTCTTGTGTTTCTGTATGACCACATACACATCTATAAGTCGCTTTTTTTCCTGTACCATAGAGTGTAAGTTTTTTCTTACAGTTTGGACATCTGGCATTCGTTTGTCTTTGTTGATTCTTTTTAGTCTTACATGTTGGATCTTGACACACAAGCATTTGACCATTTTTCGTTTTAACTTTAAGCATAAATTTTCCACAAGTCGGACACTCAGTCGTTGTGATATTATCATGCTTGAATTTGTCATCACTTTCTTTAATATCTGTGATGATTTCTCTCGTGAAGTTTCTCATTTCATCCATGAATTTATTTTTAGAATAATTTCCTTTTTCGATTTGAGTTAACTTCATTTCCCAATCTGCTGTTAATTCTGGTGATGTCAGTTGTTCAGGTGCTAAGTTTAATAATTGTTTACCTTTTGGCGTAATCTTAATTTTACCTTGTACCGATTCTATAACATTAGAACTATATAACTTCTCAATGATATCTGCTCTAGTTGCAACTGTTCCGATACCACCTGTTTCATTTAAAGTTTGAGCCAATTTCTTATCTTTAAGTTTAAAGAAATGATGTGGTGATTCCATCGCTTTAAGTAAAGTTCCTTCATTGAAGTATGCAGGTGGTTCTGTATCTTTACTAACGACATTCACTTTTTGTATATTCACGTGCTGTTGTTCTTCAAAAGGTAAAACTTTTACATGCGTCTTTTCTTCATATAATTCCTTAAAGCCTAATTCAACTGCTACTTCTTGTGTCAGTTTAAAAGTTTCTCCTTCACATGTTAATGTCACAGTTGTTTCTTCATATTGATATGGTGGTAATAATACTTCTAAAAATCTCTCAGCTACAATCATATATATTTTTTGTTCTCTAGGAGATAACTGATCAAAGTTAGGTCTCACTTCTGTTGGTACAATCGCATGATGGTCTGATACTTTTTTATTATCAACAAAATGTTTACCCGCTTTAATTGGTTTCTTAAGCAATGGTACAGCATGAGATTTAAGTGGCGTAGCACTTAATGATGATACTCGTTCTTTCAGAGATGAAACCATATCATCTGTTAAGTAGTTAGAATCTGTTCTAGGATAAGTCAGTACTTTATGCTGTTCGTACAATGCTTGCATTGTATTCAACGTTTCTTTCGCACTCATTTTATATCGTTGATACGCTGTTTGTTGCAAACTTGTAAGATCGTATAACTTTTGAGGGTACTTTGTTTTTTTCTTCTTCGAAATATTTTGGATAATACCCTTTTTATTTTGAACTTTTTGTTTAACTTGTTCTATTAAATCAGAATCAAATGTTTTATCCCCACTCTTACTCAGCCATTTAAATTTATATCCTTCAACTTCAATATTCATTTGATAATACTTTTCAGGTTTAAATGATTGAATTTCTTGTTGTCTCATTTGTACAAGATTTAAAGTTGGTGTTTGAACACGACCACACGATAATTGCGCGTCATATTTCGTTGTTAAAGCTCTAGTCGCGTTTATACCGACAATCCAATCCGCTTCACTTCTACATAATGCTGCTTGATATAAATTGTTGTATGCTTCACCAGGTTTTAAATTTTGAAAACCTGCTTTAATTGCTTTTTCAGTAACCGAACTGATCCATAGTCGCTTAATTTGCTTTTTGACTTTTGCTTTTTCAATAATTAATCTTGCAACAAGTTCTCCTTCTCTACCAGCATCTGTCGCAATAATAATTGAATTCACATCGTCTCGCTTCATCAAATGCTGAACTGTGTTAAATTGGCTTCTTGTTTTCTTAATTACAACATGTTTCATATAATCAGGAATAATTGGTAAAACATTTAAATTCCATTCTTTAAATTTTTTGTCGTATTCTTCAGGCGTAGCATTCGTTACAAGATGTCCTAATGCCCAAGTAACGATATAATTTTTATTTTCAAAGTAACCTTTTTTCTGATCATGAATACCTAATGCTTTAGCGATGTCACGACCTACTGAAGGTTTTTCTGCAAGAACTAATGCTTTCATTTCTTTTCACCCATTCTTTTTTACATTCGTACTATTATAACATGAATAAAAAGTGTTCTAAAGGCATGAAAAACTTTTATAAATTTTCGATTAATCGTATAATGGAATAAAATAATCGTTGAATATTAAAGGAGTGACTATCATGCAAATACTGCCTCTTAAAGAAATCGATTCGATTGCTTCTTATTTACACGAAAAAAATAGGCAAGAAACAAACTACGTGACACATATACCCCAGTCAATAGAAGATATAAAGAATGACTTAAGCCATAAATTTGATGAGAATACCTTCTACTATATAGAAGATCATGACACAATTATCGGGATATTAGGATTTGAAAGCGTAGATGATGAAACTGCAAATGTATGGGGACCAATCGTTAATGATACAAGTGAAGAAACGTTAAGCGCGTTAAAAGAAATATGGGAAACACTTTTAAACGATCATCCAAACATTAAATATTGTCACATTTCACTACATAAAGATCACATTTTAAATAACAGTAAACTGAAGAGACTACATGCGGGATATGTAGAAACGCAATATACGTTAGAAATTCAACAACCACCTTTACCAATTGATAAGAAACACCAAATGACGCCGTACAGCAAACCATATTACTATGCATTTAATAAATTACATTCCAATAGTTTCAAACATAGTGATATCAGTGCTGACGATATAATAGACTCACTAGATGATAATCATGCGCTTTATTTATATATAGCTGAAGGGCTCGTTAAAGGCTACATATATCTATCCATAGATATACCTGAGAAATTAGCCACAATTCCTAATTTAGCTTCTCACCATGATTACAGAAAACAAGGCATTGCTTTTCAAATGATTCATTTCGCGACGACAGAAGCATTTAATCATCAAGATGTCGAAACAGTTCGTATCTATGTAGATAGTAAAAAACATGAACAAATACAATTATTATATGAAAAAGTCGGTTTCCACATCGTCAATGAAACACATCATTTCAAATATGTTAGACCATACGATGTTTAACATTTAAACTAAGACCCACGAATGCTTATTGAACATTCATGGGTCTATTTTTAATAGTAAAATTACATTGTGAGCTATATGTTTTACATTAAAAAAGTTTCGGGCGTATAATACTTGGGTAGTTTAAATAATGCAAATAAATAGAGAAAGCGAGTCTTGTGTATGGAATACCTTATAGCCCTATTACCAGCATTGTTCTGGGGAAGCGTCGTATTAATCAATGTTAAAGTTGGTGGAGGTCCTTATAACCAAATCTTAGGTACAACAATCGGGGCTTTCATCATCGGTTTATGTTTATTCTTCTTTGGTGATGTACACTTTACATTCACTACAGTTATTATCGGTATGATTTCTGGTGCTTTCTGGGCACTTGGACAAGGATTTCAACTTAGAAGTGTAGACTTAATTGGGGTTTCAATTACGATGCCTATATCTACAGGCTTACAATTACTTGGAACAACATTATTCAGTGCTGCATTTTTAGGAGAATGGTCAACAGGTACGCAAGTTGCACTTGGCCTATCAGGTTTAGTGTTACTAATTATCGGTGTTATATTTACATCTGTTCAGAAAAAAGGTTCTGGCAATAGCGGAAATACTAAAAAGCTTGGTAAAGCTATTCCAATATTACTCATATCTACAGTCGGTTATGTCGTATACGTTGTAATCGGCCAAGTATTCGATGTTGAAGGTTGGGATGCGCTATTTCCACAATCTATAGGTATGGTAATTGGTGGTATCATTTTATCATTCAAACATAAACCTACTGTTAAACATACGTCACTCAACTTATTGCCAGGGATTGTATGGGCATTAGGTAATATGTTCCTATTCATTTCACAACCAAAAGTTGGTGTCGGAACGAGCTTTTCATTTTCACAAATGTTAGTAATCGTTTCTACTCTAGGTGGTATTTACCTATTAGGTGAACAAAAAACAAAACGTCAAATGACATTTATTTGGATAGGTATCGTGTTAATCATTATTGCCGCATTTATTATTGGTGCAGCTAAAGGGTAAACTCAATATATAAAAATAGGAGTGTTTAATATGTATGAAGATTTAAAAGATAAAGTTGTGATTGTCACTGGAGGTAGCAGTGGTATTGGTAAAGCAACTGCTGAACGATTTGGTAAAGAAGGATCAAAAGTTGTCATTGGATATTTAGGTCACGTTGAAGAAGCTGAAAAAATCGTTCAATCTATTAAAAATTCTGGTGCTGACGCGGTTGCTATTAAAGCAGACGTTTCAGTAGAAGCAGATATCAAAAACTTGATTCAACAAACACATGAAACATTTGGTCGTATAGATGTGTTGATCAATAATGCTGGTTTCGAAAAACCAATTCCATCTCATGAAATGAGTTTAGAAGAATGGTCTAAAGTTATCGATATCAACTTAACAGGTGCTTTTATTGGTAGTAGAGAAGTCATTAATTACTACTTAGAGCATGATATTAAAGGTCAAATCATCAATACTGCAAGTGTGCACGATGTTATTCCTTGGCCAAACTACGTCAATTACGCAGCAAGTAAAGGCGGCTTAAAATTGATGATGGAAACTTTATCTATGGAATACGGTAAAAATGGTATAAGAATTAATAATGTTTCTCCAGGGGCTATTGTTACAGAACATACTCGCGAAAAATTCTCTGACCCTGCAACACGTGAAGAAACATTAGAAATGATTCCATTACATGAAATTGGTGAAGCGGATCAAGTTGCAAATATTAATGCATTCCTAGCTTCAGAACAAGCAAGTTACATTCACGGTACAACAATATATGTTGATGGCGGAATGACAAACTACCCTGCTTTCATGGGTGGTAAAGGTTAATATATAACAAAAAGCGTTTGGATGCGAAATCCAAACGCTTTTTTAATGTTTAATTAAACAAAGAAAAATTGATATACATATAATATGACGATTGATATGACAATACTTAAATTAGTAGCCATGCCGACTATAGGTAAGGTCTTATATTTAAATGTAATAGCATAAGACAATACTGAAACACCTATAGGTAATAACCAACCAATAAGTAACGTCGTTTTGATCATTGGATCATCAACAGGTAAGAAGAAATGAACAATTAAGCCCATTAATAAACCAAAGCCATAATGAAATGCTAAGTATTTAACAACAATTGGTAAGTATGCTTTTTCGATTTTAAAATTCAAGAATAAACCTAATAAGATCATGGATAATGGCATATTGGCATTTGCAATAATTCCAAAGAAATCTATCGCTTTATCAGGTACTTTAATGCTCATTATATTTAAGATAAACATAATCATATATGTCATAAGTGGTACGGTCTTTAATAAATTTAAACCCATTCGTTTAAAGTCAAACTGATCGCCACCATCATTGAAGTAACTACCAACAAAATAAGTTACACCAAACATAATGATAGCTGTACCAATGTCTAACATACCAAAGTATAATAAACCATTTTTAGGCCAAATTTGTGCGACTAATGGATATGCAAACAGTCCAATATTAACTGAAGCGGCCATCATGCCAACAGTACCTCTTATTTGATTATTATATTTTTTCTTGAATAACCATATGATTAGTAGCTTTGCTATAATGCCGTATAATAGCATTAATATAGGTAGCCATCCTAAAGATAAATCTAAATCAGATCCATTTAAATTTACAATCACTAATGAAGGCAAAGTAACATTTAGTACAAGTGTTGCAAGTACATTACCATCAGAAGCTTTAAAGAATTTAAGCTTCTTTAGAACGTATCCTAAAGCAATTAATAAAATAATCATTATAAATTTTTCTGTCACTTTATCACTTCTCTCATTAAACTCACATTTATCTATATTAACAACAGTTTAACTTCTATGCACACTTTTTGTTTGAAATATTAATAAATTATACTAAAATTAGTTTAGTTATATTTAATAATATCATCAAATCTTACATCAATAACTTTGGCTAAATCTGCTGGATCAAGTTCAATTTGATAACCACGTTTACCTGCACTTACGATAAACGTAGTTAATGGTTCTGCATTGATATCAATTACGGTTTGATATGTTTTTTTCATACCAATTGGAGAACAACCACCTCTGACATACCCTGTAACTTTGGTGAGTTGATCAAGTGGTAAGAGTTCTAATTTTTTCTGACCAACAGCTTTACTAGCTTTTTTCATATCAAGATGTTCAACGACTGGAATAACAAAAACGAAATATTCACGATTCCCATTTGTTAATACAAGCGTCTTATACACTTGATGTTCTGGTTTCTGAATTAATTGCGCAACTTCATGACCATCTAAATGATCTTTTCCTATTTTAAATTCATGAGTATGATAAAATATATTATATTGATCTAAGATGCGCATAGCATTGGTTTTTACTTTTTTCAATTTATCACCTACTTCATAGCTATTTTATAAAAAGGAGTGTTTAAAATGGATTTAAACCAACATCTTTCTGAACTTAAATATGATTACATACGTATACAAAATGACCTAGAAAAGAGAGAATCTACTGGTCAAGCAACCGACTTACTTGAAAAACAACTTATCAAAATCGAAGAAGAAATCAGTAAAGTTCGCGCTCAACTTGATCAAGATTAACGAAAGGATATGACTATGTTAATTCTCATACTTTTATTATTTACCATTATTTATCTTATTATTAGTTACTTAAGTATATACCAACTACATACGATGCTTACGCAAGCTTTAAGATTTATAATGGGGCTTATGCTTATTGTCTTTTTAGGCAGTATTGTATTTAGTTTTGCAATGCAAACTTGGTGGATATTAGCTGTATTGGTTTGTCTCGTTATCAATGTTGAAATCACAGCATTTAAATATCGTATTAAAGACCAAAAAGCGATTCAACTACTCAATTATATGTCGATCTTTATATTAATCATATTTGCGTTTTTATTATTTATAGTGTTTTAATACCCTAAAGCATATCATCAAAAGCTCATTTATGTGAAAAAGCTGAGAATCATTTTTCTCAGCTCTTTTTATTTGTATAAGTGAGCTAGACCTTGTAACCTCTTAGCACCATCCAATAGTTCATCATCACTTAACGCTAATGAGATTCTAACGTAATTTTGACCATTATCGCCAAACGGTATACCTGGTGCGACTAAAATAGACACCTCTTGTAATAAATATTCTACAAATGCTTCTCCATCATATTCTGGAGGTGTTTGTAACCAAAGGAATATACCACCTTTCATTGGCTCAAATGGTATACCTACTTCTCTTAATGACGCATCAAATTGATCTCTTCTCGTCTTAAATATTTCATTTTGTTTAATAAGAAAATCATCGCATTCATTTAATGCGACAGTACTCGCATCTTGTAATGCACCAAACATACCGGCATGTGTGTGCGTTTGATATTTCTTTAAAGCAGCAATCATTTCTTTGTTACCGACTGCAAAGCCTACCCTGTATCCAGACATGTTATACCCTTTCGATAAGGAAAATATTTCTACAGCTGTTTCTTTAGCACCTTCCGATTGGAGAATACTTGGATTCTTCTGATCAAATCCAAAAGCACTATATGCAAAGTCATGTATAATATTTGTTTTCGTATCTTTAAATTTAGCAATCGTTTCATCAAAAAATTCAGTATTTGCAACAGATCCAGTTGGATTATTTGGATAAGTTAAGTAAATTAATTTTGTCTTATCTAAGATTTCAGGTTCTATCTCATCCCACTGTGGTAAGTATTGATGTTCAGGCGCTAATTCTAAAGAATATGGCTTAGCACGAGCAAGTAGAACACCTGCTAAATAATCTGTATAGCCTGGATTCGGTAATAACACATAGTCTTTAGGTTCTACGACACAGATCGGTAAACCTACCAAACCATTTTTTGTACCATATAAAATACAAACTTCCTCTTCTTTATCTAAATCCACATCATATTGTCTCTTATAAAAATCTACAATCGCTTGTTTAAACGTATCTTTACCATGAAAAGCACCATATTTCTGATTTTCTTGCTTTTGTATGGCATTTATAAATTCATCTACGATAACCTTTGGCGTCTCGCCATCTGGGACACCGACCGCCATATTAATTAACGGTAACGGACCATGTTCAACCTTACGACCCATTGTCTTTCCAAAGTAACTGTCTGGTATCTCTGATAATAGTTTTGATATTGGCACAATAACGACTCCTCGAAATAAAATTCTTCAGACTATTTTTTTGTATATGAATATATTTTATCAAAGTATGAAACACGAACAAGTATTTTCTTATTAAATTACTAAGAAATAAATCATAGTAGGCGTTTGGAATTGTTATTCTGGATGCTTATATTAGGATAGGCTGCCTTAGTTACAATTCCCACGACTTTTGTTACTAACAACACCAATATATATACAACATACAAAAAGCCCCTCCTTGTCTCACTGACATGGAGGGGTTAAACATCTATTCTATACGTTCTTTTGGTCTTTTAAATATTGCTCGTTTAAATTTCATAATGATTTCATATGAAATTGGCACAACTAATAGTGTTAATATCGTTGAAGAAATTAATCCTCCTATTACTGTAATTGCTAATGCTTTAGAAATAAGGACAGAACTTCCTCCACCAAATAATAGTGGTACTAATGCCCCGATTGTCGCAATAGCTGTCATTAAGATAGGTCTTAAACGCGTGCCTGCTGCTTCTATTAATGCTTCTCTTGTAGTCATGCCCGCTTCTTCCATATTAATCACTCTATCTATTAATACAATCGCATTCGTTACAACAATACCAATCAACATTAACATACCTATCATGCTTGGTACGGATATTGTTTCTTGTGTAATTAACAGTCCTGCAATTACACCAATGATAGATACTGGTAATGAGAATAATATTGCAAATGGTGCTAATCCACCTTTGAATGTTAATACGATTACTAAATATACGATTAGAATTGCTGCGCCCATCGCCAGCAACAATTGTTCTATTGCTTCGTTGATGTCGTCGTTTGTACCGCCAACATTCAATTCAACATCTGTTGGTGTATCAATTTTAGAAACTCTTTGATTAACATCTGTTGTCACTTTCGCAACATCGTCTGCAGTGATTTTAGCATCTACAGAAACAGAAATTTTGTCATTTTCTCTTGTGATTGTATCTGGTGAAGTTGTTTTCTTCAATGTCGCAATATCACTTAGTTTCACATCTTTACCTAATGGAGATGTAATCTTAGTATCTTCTAATTTCTTCTCTGACCAATCTGTTTTTTCTTTTTTAGTCAGTTTAACATCGATAGATTTACCATCATCATTTAATTTAGTAACAACTTTTTCTTGTGTTGTTTGATTAAGCGTCATAGCAATTTGACCTGCAGAAAGTCCTAATTTGCTCGCTTTATTTTGATCAACTTTCACATCGTATTGCTCATAAGATTTAGAAAGGTTCGAACTTACATTTTCTACACCTTTAACTTTCTTCATTTCTTTCTCTACATCTTTAACTGTACCTTCTATTGCGTCAGTTGATGGACCTGATACTTTTACAGATACTTCGTTCGCTGTACCACCAGTAGAGAAATCTTGTTGTTTCCATTCACCTTTATGATTGAATTTACCGATATGGTCCATAACTTCTTTACCGACATTATCCCAGTTAGGTGTATCTTTATCGTATTTAACCATTAAAGCCATGTCATTTTTGGCAGAAGGATTAAATGGATTTTCTCCGCCTACGCTGTATTGAACAAAATCTACGTTTTTATCTTTTGATAAATATTTCTCAGCTTGTTCACCGTTTTTAACAACTTGATCTTCTTTTTCACCTGGTGAAGGTTTATAAGTCAGTGCTAACATTTTATCTTCGCCTGTATCGATAAATGATTTACCAATATAAGGCGTGAATACAAGTGCAATACTTGCGATAACAAGCACAATACTTAGTACGATAACGAGCCATTTATGATTTAAATTCCATTTTAAAATGCCTTTGTATTTATTCGCTAACCAATGTCCTCTTTCTTTTTTAGCTTTCTTAATACCATTTCTAAAGAAAATGTGTGAAAGTACTGGCACAATTGTTAATGCTATAAGTAGTGAAGCTAATAAGCTAAATGCGACTGCTAAAGCAAATGGTCTAAACATTTCTCCAATTTGTCCAGTTACAAAAGCTAACGGTAAGAATACGACAATTGTAACGATTGTTGAAGACATGATTGGTATAAACATTTCTTTCGTCGCACTTGTAATCAGTTTACTACCTTTCAGTTCTTCACCTTTATCCGACATACGTCGATAAATATTCTCTATTACAACAATGGAGTCATCAATAACACGTCCAATTGCGACTGTTAATGCCCCTAAAGTCAAGATATTTAATGAAACATCCATCGCTTTTAGACCAATGAGTGCCATTAATAATGACATTGGAATAGATACCATCGCGATAATAGTTGATTTAATATCTCTTAAGAAGAACATAATGATAATAACTGCAACGATAGAACCGATTAAAGCTTTCTCAACCATCGTCGATACTGAGTCTTTAATTGTTGATGCTGTTTCCATCAATTGCACAGATTCTATGTTTTTATGATCTTTCTTATAAGCTTCGAGTTCTTTGTCTACATTATCAACGACATCTACTAAATTGGCATCTGTAGATTTCGTTACTTGAAGAGCTAAAGCATCTTTACCGTTTGTCTTAGAAATTGAATCTCGTTTCTTCTCTTGTTTAACATCTGCGATATCAGATAATTTTACAGATGGGATACTTTGAGATGCACTGCTATCATTTGATTCGGAGCCTTCTTGAGCTTGTTGTGCTTGCTGGCCTTGTTGTGATTGACTTGCAGCACTTTGTTGACCACCACTTGAAGCACCACCTGTCATAGGTATTTCTAAGTCTTTCAGCGCTTTAATTGAAGTAAATCTTCCATCTACGACAATTGATTTCAAATTATCACCAAATGTATATAAACCTAAAGGTGATTCTTTCGTAGCACCGTCGATATATTGAAGCACTTCATCCTCACTCATACCACGTTTCGTTAATTCATTTTGGTCAAATTCTAAATTTACTTCTTCTAACGTTTGACCAGACAATGATACATTTTGAACGCCGTCTACTTTTTCAAGTTTAGGTATTAAATCTGATTGCATTTGTTTTGTTACTTTTTCAAGATTATCATCTTTATCAGATATTGAATAACTCACAACTGGGAATGAATACATAGACATTCTACTCATATCTGGGTCTTGAACTCCGTCAGGTAAATCTAACGCTTCTAATTTCTTTCTTAATTCAGTCTCAGCTTCATCCATGTCTGTTTGATATGTATATTCTAATGTAATTGCTGAAGCATTTTCTAAAGACTGACTTGTAACATTTTGTACGCCTTCTAGATTTTGAACTTCTTTTTCAACTGGTTCTGTTACATTTTCTAGTACACTTTCAGGTGTTGCACCAGGATATGGTGTCGTAATAGTAATAACAGGAGTTGTAACATCCGGTAATAACTCTAGTTTCATTTTGAACGCTGAATATATGCCGCCAAGCAAAATAATAATCGTCATAAGCAAAATAGCAAATTTATTATTCAGCGAGAACTTAATCATTTTTTGAACCACTCAATTTCCCCCTAATTTATGATTTGTAAGTAATTGTATAATAATTTAATGTTGAAACAAACCTTATACATAAAGAAAGCACTAAAATTTTAATAATTTAAAGTTTTAGTGCCTTAATCTTATGTCTAGTTTCTTTTGATTTTCTTTTCGATTTTTCTTTTATATGTGACTACTGCCGGTTTTACTTTCTCGATTGCAGTATAAAGTGGTTTATTTAATACATAATCAAATTCACCGATTTTCTCACTTAAATAAGTGCCCCAAACTCTCTTGAATGCCCATAATCCATAATGTTCATGGTCTTGGTCAGGGTTATTATCCGTACCACCGAAGTCGAACTTAGTAGCGCCTTTCTCTTTAGCAAAGCGCATCATTTCAATAATCATGCGGTGATTCGGTAAAAATTCACGATATTCATTTGATGACGCACCATATAAATAATATGATTTCTTACCTGAGAAGATTAAGATACCGCCAGATAAATACACGCCATCTGGTTTTTTACTTTTTAATTCTTCCATTTCTTGAATACGTTTTTCAAAGTTACCTAGTTTTTCATCAGCATCATTTAACTGATTAACGACTTTCTTAGTTTGTCTTCTATTTGCTAATTTTTCTTTTTCTTCTAATAGTGAATCACGTTCTTTAAATAAGTCTTTTAAGACTGTATCTGGCACGACTTTGACTAAGAATAATTCACAATCCCCATCTGGATGTAAATGATCATAAATATTCTCAAAGTATGAAACATCTCTTGTTAAGAAATTATCTCTCTCGCCTGTTTCTTCCATGATTTTCGCAAAGATTTTCAAGTCGTCACGGTTACCAATGACTAATTCAGTACCTCTTTTTAAAGAGTTTCTTACACGTGAACGGTTTCGTTTATCAAAGCTTTGCATTAAGTCTTCTTCAGGTTGATCGATTTTTGTGATCATCGTCATTCTAGGTTGGATATATTTCTTACTTAATCCATCTTCAAAACCTTTATGTTCAAATCCTAATGAAGTTAAATATTCAAGAACACCTTCAGATTGATTTACTTCTATATCTGGGTCAATTTTAATGGCATAACTTTTCTCATTACGTGCGATTTCTTTAGATAATTCAAAAAGTACTTTAACAGATGTTTCGTCTTTATAATCAACAACAAAACCTCTAGATATGTAACATAATGTATATGGTAGCTTTGGCACTTTCTTAAATAAAAGTTGTGCTACACCTGTTATTTTTTCACCATCGCCCACTGCTATACGACGAGAATACCAACCTGTAAGCTTTTTGGATTCTGCCCACTTTGTAAGTTGCAACATATCACCATTTGGATGTTGCTTTACAAATTCATCATGTTGCTCATGAGTGATATTCATTTTCTTTATCGTCATTTATAAATCTCCTTTTTATCAATTCGTCTTTTAATTATACAATGAAACGTACTATAATTTCACGCAAAAGACCAATATTTGTTATACTTGTCATATAAAACATACAGTTAGGATTGAAATATATGAGACAACTTGTTCTAACGCTTTTTATTATTATAAATATCATACTGATTGCGGTCAGTCTAAATTTTGATAGCACGATTAATTATTTAAGCTATCGTATCATAACTGTTGCCTTCACCTTGCTACTAAGCATCGTCTTTATTCTCGAGAACGCACGCAAATCTATATTATTTATAGCCATTATAAGCGCCTTGATTGCACTCGCGCATTTAAGTATTATTATTCAAAGTGTCTATCTCAATGTTTATGCGAATTAGCTTTGAATTCGTAACACGCGCCTTTATATAAAATGCGCGTGTCTTTTTTTATATTTGTTGATGAGAGTGATAATGTAGTGTATTTCTCTTCTGCATCCTCTATAAGTTTAATGACAACATCATCTTCTTTAAAGCCTAACTTAACATCATCTTCGCTTTTCTCAATCTCTTTCAATCCATACCATGATTGCCAATTTTGACTAGATTCTTGAAGATTACCGACTTGAATCGTCACTTCATCAATTGATAAGTTATAATGAAAATTATCTTCTAATGAAGCTTCTCTTTCTTCATCACTTTCGCCCCACTGAATGATGAATGGTAAATTTAAATCTTGCTTATCATCTAAATATAGTAATTGCCATTGTATCGTTGTGCCGTCCGGTTTCGTTCTCGACATTTCAATTGGACCTACAATATCTAAATCAAATTGCTCTAGATGAGTCTTAACGCTATCGATATTTTGTGTTCTAAGGCAGATCCTTTTAAATCCTTCTTGTACATGCTCATCTTTAAACGTATTCGCAAAGCTTAATCTACCTTCTTCCGTTTGAGCATATGAACGCGCTAAAGCTGCATCAAAGACATCAATCCACTCTATATAATGTAAATCTATATAACTTAATTGATTGTACGTTCCTAATTGTGTATGTTTACCACCTTGGATGGCTTGAATATATTGATGTGGAAATTCAATTGATTCTATACCGTCTACGTAATGAATAATATGATCAAATTTTAAATTCATGTACATACCTCCTACTTTTAAGCTGCTCTTTTAAACACTTTACTATTAATGAAGAATAAAATAATCAGCAATATTGAAACGATAATAATCGTAAGGACATATGGATATACTTCGTGTTCTCCTTTTATACCCACTAACGGTGAAACGATACCACCGAATAGAAATTGAGATAGTCCTAATAAACTTGCCGCACTTCCAGCGCCACCTTTATTGTTAGCCATCGCAATAGAAAAACCAGTCGTACCAATTGCAGATACTGGACTAACGAGTATGAAGAATCCGATCATTAATATCCAAATGGATAAGCCATTCATCAATGTGATTGAAACGATAATCACACCTATAATTTGAATCATTCCGAATAAACGCATAAGTACATGTTCGTCATAATAGTCGACTAATTTATTAATAATTTGACCTGATAATATTAATCCAAAACCATTAAAAGCAAACATACAACTAAAAGCTAATGGTGAAATATGATAGACAGATTGCGTTATGAATGATGAAGCGGATATGTAACTAAATAACAATGCGTATGTACATCCTTGTATAAATAAAGGCATTAAAAATTTTGGACTTTTTAGTAAATTTTTAAAGTCTGTTAGCACTTCACTGATTCTACCTGATGAACGTTCTGCTTCTGGTAATGATTCAGTTAATTTTAATGAAGATAAACTAAACATAATAAAACCGAATATCGTTAGTAAAATAAAGACCACTTTCCAAGTTGAAAATGATAATATAATACCACCCAATACAGGTGCTAAAATAGGCGCAACACCATTAACAAGCATTAATATCGCTAAGAATTTCGTTAAAGCTTTACCTTTATATAAATCACTGGAAATTGCCCGGGAAATAACTGCGCCTGCCCCACCAGTAAAACCTTGTACAAATCGTAATGCCATCATGACGTAGATATTAGGTGCAAATACGCATAATATTGAAGCAACTGTATAAACAATTAATGCAACCATGAGTGGTCGCTTACGCCCTATAAAGTCAGATAGTGGCCCGACAAATACTTGTCCAACTGCTAAACCAACCATAAAGAGTGTGAGCGTTAATTGCGTGTTTGACGTTGTTGTATCAAAATCACGACTAATTTCTGGTAATGCTGGTAAATACATATCTATTGAAAATGGTCCAAATGCGGTTAATAAACCGAGAATCACGATTAAAAATAATGAAGGCTTAGCCATCTTTTGTTCGTTCATGAAATACGCTCCTTTTATATCTATTACCTAATATTATTGCTTAACAATTTTCAAATAGCAATGTTATATGTGAACACTTATTAAAATACTTTACTTTCAGATAGTCATCATTCAAAATATAGTCAGAAACTTAGAATCGGAGTGGAAACATGAACATTTTTTTAACAGGTGCTACGGGATTTGTAGGTGCAGAGTTAATACACTCACTTGCAAAAGATGCACAAAAGCAATTTTATGTATTATACAGGAGTGAGCAGAAGAAAGATCAATTGCTCAATAAATTAAATCCATCGTATCATTCAAGAATTCACTTTATTAATGGAGACATTACAGAAGTATTATGTGGTGTGTCTGAAAGTGATATTGAAACGATACCTCAAATAGATAAATTTTATCATTTAGCTGCACTCGTCAAATTTAATTTCGAACTTGCAGATGATCTTTATCAAATCAATTATATCGGCACACAACATGCTTTGGATTTAGCAGAACATATACAAACAAAGCATTTTTTATATGTATCAACAGCCTATACAGTTGGTGAGCAAGAGCGTGGTAATGAAGTACTGCATTCAATCGATTCACCAACAAATAATCCATATGAAGCGACTAAAATTAAAGCTGAACATATCGTGATGCAAAGAGAAACAATGGCAACTTCAATCATACGTCCAGCTATTATAATAGGTGATTCCGTAACAGGAGAAGCTGATTCAAACTTCACATTGTATGGCTTTATGAAAGCATTAAAAGTCTTCAAAAGACGTGTAGAAAAAAAGAAAGATCATGCAATATATAGACTATTTGGAGATGCAAGTCATACGTCGAATTTCGTACCAGTTGATTATGTTGTACAAGTACTTACAGTAGCATGTGATTATGCAGAAAATCATAAAATTTATCACGCAACCAATCAGAATCCACCATCAAATGACTTTATATTTGCGACAATTAAGAAACATCTAGACTTCCATCAATTAGAAGTTGCTCCAATGATTGAGATAAACACAATAACAGATGAAGAAAGAGTACTGAATAGTTTTATCGATGTATTTGCACCTTACTTCTCTAAATCTATCAAATTTAATGATGAGAATACTGAAGAAATGCTCAAAAAAGCAAACGAACAGACACTCGTACTTTCAAAAGAAACATTGGATATGATTATCGGAAAATATTTTATGAAATAGTAAAACAAGCTAGGACAATCGTTTTGTCCTAGCTTGTTTTAGTTGTATTAGAATGCTGTAACTTCCACTATTTCGAATTGTGGTAGTTAGATGGGCGCTCATTTAGAGACATTTCTCAGAATTCTGTCCCTAACTTTTAATCTAACCACCTATATAGTTCATATTAATTTTATTTTTCTTTCGTCTAGCTACAGTAGCTGCTGTTCGTTCATCTGAGTATCTGTCATCTCTTATATTCCATAAATACTTTAATATAGTTAATAATTCTTCGTCCGTCTTACCGCTTCTTAGCTCTGATTTTATATCATAGCCATTCTTTTCAGCAAATAAGCAACCATAAAATTTACCATCAGATGAAATTCTTGCTCGTGTACATGATGAACAAAACGATGCTGATACACTCGTGATCAAACCAAATTGTGCGCCGTTATCTTTATGGCGATAGTATGTTGCAACTTCTCCAAAATAATTGGCTTCTACTGGTTCTACATCATAGGCTGAAGAAATGATATTTAACATTTCTTTCTTAGTGACGACTTTATCAAAATTCCACCCATTATCATTACCTACATCCATAAATTCTATAAATCTTACGATAATGTTTTTCTCTTTAAAATGCTCAACAAGTGGTAGTATTTCTTGGTCGTTCACCCCTTTTTGGATTACGACATTCACTTTAACTTTTAAACCTATGCTCACTGCATAATCTATTTGATCGAGTATTTGAGAAGCGGATATTTGGCGATTATTAATCGATTTAAATAATTCATCATCCATTGCATCTATACTTACATTCACTCTACGTAGTCCTGCATTGTATAAATTCAATCCATGTTTTTTTAACAACATACCATTTGTTGTTAGTCCGATGTCTTCAATACCTTCTATTTTGTTCAAAGCTTCTACAAGCTCATATAGATTTCGTCTTAGAAGCGGCTCTCCGCCTGTAATTCTAATTTTCTTTACACCAAGTGAGCTGTATAACTTAGATAATCTCGTAATTTCTTCAAAACTCAACAATTCTTCTTTAGGTAAGAAGACGTAATCATCTCCAAAAATTTCTTTTGGCATACAGTAATCACAGCGAAAATTACATCGGTCGGTAACGGATATTCTTAAATCTCTAATTGGTCTTCCTAATTTATCTTTGATAGGTTGATGCATCGTAACGCCCCCTCTACCTATACAATCGTTAAGACTCTGCTTTTTCTAAATCTTCAATGTAATTTATGTTTTGGTACCAATTAGTTGAATCTTTCACATTTGATACATCTAACCATTGTGAAGGTTTCTTTTCGTATATTTCTTTCATTCTAAAGGCTTCATGGTCTAACGCTTCTTTAATGTCCGCTTCGACACGATGACTATAAAATGCTAACGTCGGCATTTTTTTACCATTTGCTTCGTATCCAGCAATATCTAGCTGTTCTTCCATTACACGCGAAATAAAAAATTGATACAAATGACTAATCGCTTTTTCGGTAATTTTAGGTGTATCGCAAGCAATCACAAAATAACATTCCGAATCATGTTTTTGCATCACGCTATATATCCCACCTAAAGGACCATTATTTTTGTACTTTGATAAATCTACGACAACATCATGGTGATTGAATGAATCTTTCAATTCTTCACTCGTACTAATCACAACTTTTTCAAATAAATTCGTTTGATTTAAAGTTTGAATGATTTTTTCATAAAAAACTTCTCCATTAATTGTCGCTAACGCTTTTGGTGAACCAAATCTACTGGACTTACCGCCAGCTAGAACTATTGCTATCATTTTCTCTTTACCCTCCACTAACTGGTGGAATCAATGCAACAACATCTTGGTCTGTTATAACACTTGAATCTTGCACGAATTCCTCATTTACAGCAACTTGAAAAGTTTCATCCTTTAACTCTGGATGCTTCTCAACTAAATATTGCTTAAAGTTTAACACAGAGTAGTCTTGGTTAAGAGTTATTTGCTCTTCATTTATGTTTATTATTTCTTTTAAATGAGCAAAATACAATACTTTCATTATTTACCCTCCATTTGAATAGAAGAATGGTACTGTTTTTGACTGCCTTGCCATTCTTCCCCATCTTCCCATATTTCTTTTTTCCAGATTGGTACGATTTCTTTAATCCTTTCAATTGCATATTCATTCGCCTTATAAGCATCTTGTCTATGCGGTGAAGATACACTGATGACAACAGCTATATCTGATATTTGTAATTCACCAACTCTATGTGCAATTGCAACTATTGTACCTGGCCATTTTTCTTTAATTTCATCACCTATTTGAGCTAATTTCTTCTCTGCCATTGGGATGTAAGCCTCATAAGCTAAGTACTCCGTTTTAATGCCTTTTGTCCATTCTCTGACATGTCCTGTAAACACAACAACTGCACCTTGCTTTTCATTGAGTGTCCAATTTCTGTATTGTTCAGGATTTATTGGATCATTGACGATTTCAAATTGTTTCACTTCAACACCTACTTTTTCAACCAATTTTCAACCCAAACTTTAAAGTCTTTATTTTCTTCAAGATTAAACGCATCAAACTGATATACAATATTTTGTAGCGTTTGTTCCAAATCTTGAGATTGCTTCGTTAAAAGTACTTTTGGAAAATGATCATGCTTAAATCCTTCAATTAGTAGTACATCAGGCTCAATAGACAAATCTTCATCTATTATTTGCTGTAATGACTTCTCCTCAAAAGTTACTCTCTCTATTAACTGTTTACCCAATACGATACTTTCTTTAGCACCGCTATTTATAAACGTTAAACTGTCTACCTCTTTATGATTTAAAGAAATTTCGTCTGCACCGTGCCCATGATGTTTAATTGTAGATACTGTTAATTGCTGACTGCGACATTTTTTAATTAATTCATTTATTAATGTTGTTTTACCACTATTTTTATAGCCAACTATTTGTAATATCTTCATAGTGTTAATTGACTTTCATATGACTGATGGTCTGTTAATAGAACTTTAACATCGTCGTCTTTTTGATAACCTCTTGTTCCACCAGGTAATATAATCATGCCATTACTTTTAGCAATCGCGACGACTGCATTTGATTTATTAAACCCTGATGGTTCAGCATAAACACCTTGTGAAGTGAATGATAATTTACCTCTAATAAATCTCGTAAATGGGTTAGCTTTTTTAAAGTCTTCATTCAACTTCGCGTCTATTATAACTGGGTATATAGCATCTGCAGACATCATTTTTAGAATTGTTGGCTTAGTAAACAAATGAAATCCTGAGTAACAAGCTGATGGATTACCCGATAAACCAAACAACAACTTCTCACTTTTGTAAGCAACCGTTGTTACGCTACCAGGTCTCATTTGAACTTTATTAAAGAGCACTGTTGCACCAATTGCATCATACACTTTAGGTAAATAGTCGAAGTCTCCTACTGATACGCCACCAGTTGTAATCACGATATCATGTTGTGACATTGCTTTTTCAACAATATCAATGCAACCTTGTAAGTTATCTTCTTGAATTTTGTATGTAGTAGCTTCGATATCAACTTCTTTACATAACGATTCAATCATAGGACCATTTGAATTTCTAATCTTTCCTGGTTCTAATGGCTCATTTGGTCCTACTAACTCGCTACCTGTTGCTATGACTGCAACGGTTGGCTTCTTGGATACTTTAACAGTTTCGTAGCCAAATGTTGCCAACACTGCAATAACTCCACTATTAATACGTTGACCTTTATGTAAGACGTATTCATTTTCTTTACATTCTTCTCCTTGAAACGCGACATTTTCACCTTCCGTAAATGGTTTACGAATGGTAAATCCTGTTTCTGTTTCCACTGTTTGTTCAAACATTACAACTGCATCTGCACCTTCAGGTATAGGTGCGCCAGTCATAATACGTACCGCTTCTCCGCTATTTAAAGTCACATTTGAAGCTGTTCCAGCACCGATATGATCTACAACTTTAAATGATATTCTATTATCTCCTGATGCCCCTTTAGAATCAGCGCTTTTAATTGCAAACCCATCGTAAGGTGATTTATCAAATCGAGGAATATCGTAAGTTGCTTGAATATCTTCAGCAAGTATATAGTTTAAACTTTCATTTATTAATACTGTTTCTGTCTCTAACTGCTTTACTACTTTAATAACACGTTCAATTGCTTCTTTTACTGGTATAGGTGTTCTCATTTCAACTGTCAATTGTCTACACTCCCTATCAATTTATTTAAACTTACATGTTATAATATCTTTAGAAAGGATGATGATTTTGTCTGAATTTACACATTTTAACGAGCAAGGCCATGCAAAAATGGTTGATGTCTCAGATAAAGAAACAAGTACACGTATCGCAATTGCAAACTCAAGTATTAAAGTAAATCAAACAATCTATGATCAAATAAAAAATGCAACAAATAAAAAAGGCGATGTACTTGGCACAGCACAAATTGCAGGCATTATGGCTGCTAAGAATACAAGCCAATTGATACCTATGTGTCACCCACTTCAATTAACAGGCATCGATATCTCTTACGAATGGGATAAAGATCAACCATACACAATCAACATTTCAGCAACCGTTAAGACGAAAGGTCAAACGGGTGTAGAAATGGAAGCTTTAACTGCTGCAAGTGTTACAGCTTTAACAATATATGATATGTGTAAAGCCGTTGATAAAGGCATGGTTATTGGTGAAACATATTTATCTTATAAGACTGGTGGCAAAAATGGCGACTTCAAACGCCAATAGTTATTTATTAAGCTCATGTACTAAATGATTCAATTCTTTAGTTATGAGCTTTTCCATTGCTAATTTAACTGCACCTGTAGAACCCGGTATTGAAATAATAACTTGATGCCCTACTGTACCTGCAATTGCTCTAGAAAGTATCGCTCTCGTACCTACATCTTCTGTATAACTTAAATATCTAAATATCTCACCGAATCCTTCAATTTCTTTATCTAGTAAAGGCTTAATCGCCTCGATCGTAACATCTCTTTGACTAATACCTGTACCGCCAGTTGTAATAATGGCGTCAACATCATTATTAAGCCACTCATTTACTTGCGTTTGAATTTCAGTGACATCATCTTTAACAATTTGATAATGGCCTTCTTTAATTTCAACATTGAGATCTTTCAAATATTGTTGAACAAGTTGTCCACCTTTATCTGTTTCTTTCGTTCTCGTATCACTTACGGTTAAAACTGCCACATTTATAAGACGATTTATTCTATTAACTACACTCATCGATTTAACTCCTATCCAAACATATTCTCAACAAACTGTCTGCCTTCTTCTACAGAATCCAAATCATGAATTAATAATCTACCATTATTAAATGCTACGACACGATGGTCATCGTATAAATACTGAATCATATACGCATTAGAACGATGCAATAATCCATTTTGAGCAACAAACTTTTCAATAGCTGGTCGATTAAGCTTCTCGTTTATATATTGAACAGTATGACGGCCACATAATTCAGTTAGTTGTTTGTCTGAATTTGATAATTTTGAATAAGTTGGTTCTGCTCCACAAGTCTCACAATAGTCTTGTTTCATTTGTTCAAATCCAAATGATTGATGTTCACCGAACCAAACGTCACCGTACGTAATTTTAGGTGTAAATGAATAACCAGCCAATATTTTAAGTGCATCTGCAACTTGTAAACTTGCTGCCATTGTTACTGCTGGATTTATCACGCCTACTGTGTCACAAGTTCGGTTAATCACTGGCAATTGTGGTAATACACAGTTCAAGCAAGGTGTTTCTTTAGGCACAAAAGTCGCTTGAACATAAGTAGATTCTAAACATGCGCCATATATCCACGGAATATTCATCTTGTACGCAAAATCATTAATAATTTGTCTCGTATTAAAATTATCTGTCGCATCAATAATAATGTTTGAATAACGCGCTACTTCATGTAATAACTTTGCATCACATTGCGCAATATAAGATTTTATTGTAATATCTTCACGAATTTTCATTAAATGTCTTTCTGCAGCTACAACTTTAGGTAGCATTTCTTTAATATCATTCTCTATAAATAATGTTTGTCTTTGTAAGTTTGACGATTCAACATAATCTCGATCAATAATATTGAGTCTCTGTATCCCCGACCTAGTCAACTGTTCAGCAACATGCGTACCAAGTGCACCCATGCCTACAATTGTGACACTCGCTTGTTCAATTCTTTCTTGACCTTGTTCTCCAATTTTATCGAATAAAATTTGACGAGAATAACGTTCGTTCATTTATATCAACCTTTCACGAATCTCTTTAACTCTATTATAAAGTTAAACGCTTTTATCCTCAATTAATTGTAAGGGAGCGGGACAGAAATCTAATTTATATAAAAAGATTTCGTAGTCCCGCCCCGGCAAGGATGACTAGAGTTGGAAAAAGCTTTATAAAAGCGCATTTTCAATTCAGTCATCTACTGCCAAGATACTAAAAAAGACTGAGGCATTCCGTTATGTCCCAGCCTTCTTAATTTTTAAAGACAAACAACTAAAGATACTTTCTTTCTATTTTAGTCATATGCATCATTGTGATAAGTGCAATCACACCAAATATAGCAAGCATAAAGAATGCTAAATGATTTGAACCAGTCAAACTCGTTACTAACGTTATAATTAATGGTGGGAAAAAGCCTCCGAGTCCACCCATCATAGATACAATTCCGTTTACAACACCCGCTTCTTTTGTGAAGTATGTTGGTACAAGTTTAAATACAAGTCCATTACCAATACCTGCACAAACACTTACCGTCAAACATCCAATTGTAAACAAGATGAGATGATGTGATATTGAAAGTACGATTGCACCTGCTATTAAACCGATAAAGAATACTTTCAATACGTTTAAAGCATTAAATTTATCTCCTAACATACCACCTATTGGTCTAAGTAATGTTGCGATTGCAATAAAGATACCTGTTCTAATACCAGCATCTACTTTATCAATTTCAAAATGACTCACTAAAAAGTTTGGCAAGAACAAACCAAATGCAACAAATGCACCAAACGTAATAAAATACCAGAAACTAAAATAGTAAAGTTTATAGTTATTGATAACTTGTTTCGTTTGTGAAATCATTGGAATTTTGACTTTATGTTCTTCCTTATCTCCAAAGATAAACATTAATACTGCGAAGATAAGTAATACGATTAAATAAAGTTGAACAGTATGTTGCCATCCGATAATGCCTGCTATTGGAGGCGCTAAAAATGATGATACGGCTGTCCCTAAATTACCCATTCCATAAATACCATTCGCAAAACCATGTTTTTCTTTTGGAAAATATTTAGGAATAGATGTAACACCTACTGAAAAGATTGCACCACCAAGACCAATAAAGAATCCTGCAACCATCAATCCTGTAGTTGAATGTGCTTGACTTAAATAAAATACTGGAAACAATAAAATAATAAAACTCACTAAAAATACCAATCTAGAACCTAACAAGTTCGTATAATAGCCAATCGGTATTCTTAATATTGATCCTAAAATAACGGGGATTGCTAAAATAATAGCTTTCTGACCTTCTTCAACACTTATATCTTGTGTAATATAAGGCATTAAAGGTGCGAGTATACTCCAAACCATAAATCCTGCCATTAAACTAAAGGTTTGGAGTGGTAGTTGAACTTTTCCTAAGTTATTTCTCATGTTTTTCACCCTTCGAAATTAATCTTTATGTATAATCTTTCCAATATTATTGTAGGTCATTTGTGAAAAAGTACACATAAGGATATCCCCTTATTGAAACATGGAAAATCCCTATATTCATTTATAAATTCAATACACTAAAAAACATAAAAAGACCTGATAAATTGAGGCTTTTGAGCCAAAAATTTATCAGGTCAATTTCATTTTAGAAGTCCAATAATTTTTTCTTCATAGCATATTCAACTAATTCTGGGCGCGATTTTAAACCAAGTTTATCCATAATTCTCGCTTTATGTGCTTCAATCGTTTTGACAGAAACAAATAATTTCTCCGCGATTTCTTTATTACCATAGCCCTTTGCAATTAAAGGTAAAATTTCTAGTTCTCTTTGAGATAATATTTTAAATGGATCAGAAGTACTTTGATCACTGTTATCTTGATGATTAAAAAGTTCATTCACAAGTGAACTTGTGACTTTAGAATCAATATACATATCGCCTCTATATATTGTTCTTACAGCATGTATTAATTCTTCATCTGGTGCATTTTTCAAGATATATCCTTTTGCACCACTTCTTAATACATGAAATAAATATTCTTCATCATCATACATTGTTAATATTAATATTTTAGTTTGCTTAAAGTCATCTGATATTTTACCAGTTGCGATTAATCCCGATTCACCAGGTGGCATACTTAAATCCATGATCAATACATCTGGTGAATGTTTTGCAACCATTTGATATGCTTCTATACCATCTGCAGCTGTCGCAACAACTTCCATGTCTTCTTGATAATTTAAAATCATTGAAAAGCCTGTTCTCACCACTGCATGATCATCTGCTATTACGATGTTCATATATACCACCCCCACCATTTATGCTATTGGTACATTCAATTTAATATTTGTACCTTTTTTAAGTTTACTTTCGATATTGATTTTACCGCCAACGATTTCAGCTCGTTCTTTCATACCATATATACCTAGTCCTGAACCTTTTGGCTGACTACCTAATACAAATCCATTCCCTTGGTCAGCAATTTCAACTTCTATTTCATTTCCATCACAAGACATATGTACATCAACACTATCCACATTAGCATACTTTAATGCATTAAACACTGCTTCTTGTACAATTCTATATACGACCGTTTCTATTTCCGTATTAAAACGTTTAATAGACGAATCATAATGATAGTGAACATGGAAACCGAAATTTTTCTCAAGCTGTTTAAAATATGACTTGAATGCTGCGTCTAATCCAAGATCATCTAATGATGAAGGCCTTAGTTCTAAAGATAAGTTTCTAATATCATCGATTAATCGAGACATTAATGTTTCAATATGTTGAGATTGTTGCTTCAATTCGTCAATATCATTCTGATATTTCAATAATCTAAGTTCAACACTGACATTAAGCAATTCTTGAACAACACCATCGTGTAATTCTCTAGAAATTCTTTTACGCTCGTTTTCTTGTGCAGATATTGTTTTTTGGATCATCGTTTGCTGATGTAATTTCTGTTGTCTTTCAATTTGTGGTGATACATTTTGTAATGTATACACTTTAACATCGTCTTCTTCGCTAATCGTTTGATAAGTCGCTGTAAAAGGTTCAACAGTCCCGCTATTCGTCTGCATAAACACTTGAAAGCTTGTGTTGCCAATCTTTGAAGACTCTAAAAAGCAGTCTCTACATGATTGTAAGGCATATTCATTTGAATAACCTTCACACCTACTACAAATGGCATGTGTCAATGATGATTGATTGTCTTCAGAGATTACTTTTCGGGCAGCTTCATTCATATTAATAACCTGTCCTTTACTATTTAAAAACACAATCATTTCGCTCGTTTTTTCATAGTATTGTTTTAATATATCCATTAATATTGAAGCATCTTCTGAACTCATACATTCATCATGTCCTTTCCATAAAATGGTCCAAAGCGATTAAAATCATTCATATCTATTTCAGGAAATCGTTTTTCATCACGTTGTCCGAGCAAGAGTACACCACAAACTCGGTATTTTTTCCATAATGGAATCGCAAGCAATGATGTTAATTGTTCACTTTGAACAATCGGATAGTTAAAGGGGTGATCATGATAGGTACTTTCTTTCAAATCATGAATTTCAACAGGTTTCCCACTTTTGATAACAATCCCTGCTATTCCTCTTCCGCTTCTTAATACGATGTTTTGATATCTATGATTTAAATTTCCAGATACATACTGCCATTTTATATGAAAGTGAGCAGAGTTTTCAGAAGTCATTGCTAATCCAACAAAATCAACACCATAAGTACTACGAATAAGATCCAACTGTTCCTGAAAATCAAAATCATTAGACATTTTAAACACCTCGCTTTTACTTATAGTTTAATTCGTTTTATGTTTTCTGTAAATAATGTAACTTCTACTAAAGTAATTAAGTGGAACACTCCAAACATGTACCAATCTCGTAAATGGCCATAAACTTGTGATTAAAAATCCTAAAATAATATGTACCTTAAATGTTAAAGGGACGTCATTCATTAAAGCAACATCCGGTTTAAAGATTAACAAGCCTCTAAACCAAACAGAAATTGTTTGTCTATAATCAAAGTCTGGTGTTGTCGCGTTCGTCCATAACGTCGAGATACAACCCATCAACACGATAACTAACAATAATATATTTACAATAATATCCGATGCTGAACTTAACCTTCTTACATTTTGTTTCGTGATTCTTCTAGCTGTTAAGAGGACCATACCGATTAATGTCACAATACCGAAAATACTCCCAATATAAACTGCGCCGATATGATATAAATGATCATTAACGCCGACACTACTTAGCCATTCTGCAGGTATACCTAAACCAACTACATGTCCGAATATAACTGGAATAATACCTAAGTGAAATAAAATACTTCCCCACATCAATTGTTTCTTCTCAATAAACTCACTAGACTTTGCTGTCCATGAAAATTGATCATATTTAAATCTAAATAAATGACCAATAATAAAAGTAGCGATACATAAATAAGGATAGATAACCCATATAAATTGATTAATCACCGTTGATCACCTTCTCTTGCTCTATTACACATGATTTTAACGTTTCTCTAATTGCTTTAATCAAATGAAAGTAAGGACTGTTTTGTTTACCTAATGCTTGAAGCAATTCATATGTTCCATCTTCAATGACCATCACAACAAGCGTTAAACTTTCTTGTGCACGACTGTCGCCTCTCCACTCTGCAGCATATAAGAATTCAAGCATAAGTGGTAAAAAATCTGATAGTTCATTTTGAGGCATTTCTAGCCCGAACATTTCATAAAGTACTTTTAATCTTGCAAGCATTTGACCTCGTTCTTTTTGTTCTGTTAGTTTATTATACGTCATATATAACGTCGTCTTTTTTTCAAAATCAAATGTTCTTGTATATACTTCTTGAATATCATCTAAAGAAATATCATGCATATTTTCCCAGTATTGTTTAATTTCGTGATAGGCAGGATGATTGGAATCGAAAGCTTTATCAAATGCTTTAGGATGAAAGTCTAGCTTTTCTGGATAAGTTAACTGGTTACTAAAGAAACCAAAGCTTTCTTTAAGTTGATATAATGCATCTAAATTAATCACGGAAAATCCCTCCATAGAAGTTCTCATTGTATATTTCTTGTCCGGATTTTTGTTCTGATAATCCTTGAACACCACAACCATCACAATTTGAGCCAAACATTTCGCCACCATAACCTTGGCTACCTTGTGCTCTATAAGTATCCATATAACCTTCTTTATGTGATGTCGGTACAACAAAACGATCTTCATGTTTAGCAATCGCGAGTAATCTATACATCGATTTCGTTTGTCTTTCAGTGAGTCCTACACGTTCAAGTCTTGAAATATCAAAATCTTTACCACTGGATTTAGCTCTCATATAACTACGCATCATGGCCATTTTTTGCAATGCTTCTTTAACCGTCTTCGTATCACCTGCTGTTAACATATTCGCTAAATATTGAACGGGTAATCTCATTTCTTCGATAGCTGGGAAAATCATATCTGGATTTCTAATAGAATCTTTACCTTCAAAGTAATTCATAATCGGACTTAATGGTGGGCAATACCATACCATTGGCAATGTTCGATATTCAGGGTGTAAAGGAAATGCTAATTTATATTCTATTGCCAGTTTATATACTGGTGAATTTTGTGCAGCTTCAATCCAATCTTGTGAAATACCATCTTTTTCAGCTTGTTGAATAATATCTTCATCAAATGGATCTAAAAATAGATCAAGTTGCTTTTGATATAAGTCTTTTTCGTTTTCTGCAGAAGCTGCTTCTTGAACTTTGTCAGCATCATAGAGTAATACACCTAAATATCTCATACGACCTGTACAAGTCTCAGAACATACTGTTGGTAACCCAGCTTCAACTCGAGGGAAACAGAATGTACATTTTTCTGCTTTGTTCGTTTTCCAGTTGAAATACACTTTCTTATACGGGCAACCTGTCATACAATATCTCCAACCACGACATGCATCTTGGTCGACAAGTACAATACCATCTTCATCTCTTTTATACATTGCACCAGATGGACATGATGCAACACAACTTGGGTTTAAGCAATGTTCACACAGTCTTGGTAAATACATCATAAATGTTTGGTCGAAGTTAAATTTAATTTCTTCTTCGATTTTTTGAATGTTAGGATCAGTAGGTCCTGTAACATGAGCACCAGCTAAATCATCTTCCCAGTTTGGTCCCCATTTAATATCTAATTTTCTACCTGAAATAACAGATTCTGCTTTTGCTACTGGAGAATGGTTTCCTTCTTTAGCTGTTGTTAAATGTTTATAATTATATGTCCACGGTTCATAATAATCTTTCATTTCTGGCATATCAGGATTATAGAAAATTTTACCCAATGCAATTTTAGATAGTTTACTACCTGACTTTAATTCTAATTTTCCTTTTTTGTTGAGTACCCAACCACCTTTATAAGTTTCTTGGTCTTCCCAACGTTTCGGATAACCGATACCCGGTTTCGTTTCAACATTATTAAACCATATATACTCAGCGCCTGATCTATTTGTCCATGTACTTTTACATGTGACGCTACATGTATGGCATCCTATACATTTATCTAAATTCATAACCATAGCTACTTGCGCTTTAATCTTCAAGCCAATCTACCTCCTTCATTTTTCTTATCGCAACATATACATCTCTTTGGTTTCCAATTGGCCCATAGTAATTAAAGCCATAACTAATTTGTGCATAACCGCCTACTAATTGCGTAGGTTTCAAGTGAATACGTGTAGGTGCATTATGTGAGCCACCACGTGTATCTGTAATTTCTGATCCAGGTGTCTCAATATGTTTATCTTGTGCATGATACATAAACATCGTACCTCTTGGCATTCTATGCGATACAACTGCTCTAGCTGTAACAACACCATTTCTGTTATATACTTCTAACCAATCATTATCTTGAATGTCGTTCGCCATTGCATCTTCTTTCGCAATCCAAACAGTTGGACCACCTCTAAATAACGTCAACATATGCAAATTATCTTGGTAAGTTGAGTGAATATTCCACTTACCATGAGGCGTTAAATATCGTAATACTAATGTATCTACGCCACCTTTTATGTTTTTATCTTTCGTACCGAATACCATTGGCGGTAATGTTGGTTTATAGATTGGTAAGTTCTCGCCAAACTGTAAGAATACTTCATGATCAATATAATAACTTTGTCTACCTGTTAACGTTCTAAAAGGTACAAGACGTTCGATATTTGTCGTAAATGGCGAATATCTTCTGCCTAATTTATTTGAACCAGGGAATACTGCTGTCGGTATAACTTCTCTCGGTTGTGCTGTTATATTTTGGAACGTTATTTTTTCTGATGCACGTTCACTAGAAATATCTTTCAATGTCATCCCCGTTTGTTCTTCTAAGTCATCGTAAGATTTTTGTGATACTTTACCATTTGAAGCTGATGAAACATTCAATATAACATCTGCTACTTTTCGTGCTGTATCCATTCTAGGAAGGCCATTTTTAACAGTGTCATCTTCCCACGTATCTAACATAATCTTTAATTCATCGTATTGCTCTTTAACTGAGAAACTTACACCATGAGCACCGACTTTACCTTTTTCTAACAACGGTCCAACTGATATATATTTATCGTATATAGCTGTATAATCTCTTTCTACAACTGCGAAACCAGGCATCGTTTTACCAGGTATTGCTTCAATTTCACCTTTAGACCAATCTTTAACAATTCCGTAAGGTGTTGAAATTTCTTGTTTAGAATCATGTGCTAAAGGTGTTGTCACAACATCTTTAAATGTGCCTTTCATATGTGTCTTCGCTAAATCAGAAACAGATTTTGCTAACGTTTTATAAATATCCCAGTCTGATTTTGATTCCCATAATGGGTCAACTGCAGGGTTAAACGGATGTATGAATGGATGCATATCAGTAGAAGATATATCATGTTTTTCATACCATGTTGCTGCCGGTAATACGACATCTGCATACAACGGTGTTGCTGTCATTCTAAAATCTAGCGCAACTAATAAATCTAATTTGCCGGTTGTTTCTTCTCGCCAAACAATCTCTTCTGGTTTATCTGTTTCATTAGGATTTGCTAACAGACCTGATTTAGTACCTAATAAATGTTTCATAAAGTACTCTTGTCCTTTTGCTGAACTAGAGATTAAATTTGAACGCCATACAAACAATGTTTTTGGATGATTTTTCTTTGCATCTGGGTCTTCTATAGCAAATTTAGTCTTTTTAGATTTTACTGATTCAATTGCCCTTTGAAGAATCGCTTCATTTGAGTCATCCCCTGCATCTTTCGCTTCTTCTCCAAACAATAAGCTATTACAATCAAATTGAGGATATGATGGTAGCCATCCTAATCGTGCAGCTAATACGTTATAATCAGCTGGATGTTGATGTTTCAATTCATTTGATAACGGTGACTGTAATTTATCAACACCAGACTCTTCATATTTCCACTGATCCGTTGCAAAGTAGAACCAACTTGTTGCATTTTGAAGTCTAGGTGGTCCTTGCCAATCCTTCGCAAAAGCAATCGTTGACCAACCTTCTATCGGACGACATTTTTCTTGACCAACGTAATGCGCCCATCCGCCACCATTTACACCTTGGCATCCGCATAATATAACAAGGTTTAATATAGAGCGATAAATTGTATCAGAGTTAAACCAGTGATTGATACCTGCCCCCATAATAATCATTGAGCGACCATTTGTATCAACTGCATTTTGCGCAAATTCTCTTGCCACTTGCGTCACTATTGAAGATTTAACACCTGTTACTTTTTCTTGCCATTTAGGTGAATACATAGAATTTTCATCTTCATAACTTGATGCTTCAAGTGGATGATTTAATCTTCTTACGCCATATTGACTTGTCATTAAGTCGTATATTGTCGCGATATAAATTGTTTCTCCGTCCTTATTTTCGATTTCTTTAACGATAATAGGTCTTTCGAAAATACCATTTCCATCATTATCAAAATACGGAAATTGAATTGTGATCACTTTAGAATCATGGTCTTTAAAAGATAGAGCTGGATCTATTTCTTTTCCATCTTCACCTACTAAATTTAAGTTCCATTTAACGCCTTCTTCATATCTTTGTCCCATCGTTCCATTAGGTATGACAAGTTGTTCACTATTTTGGTCGTAAACTACTGGTTTCCATTCTGCATGTTCTGTTTCCATACCTAAATCACTTGATCTTAAGAAACGACCTGCTTTATAACCTTCTCCATGTTTATCAAGTTGTATGATAAAAGGCATATCAGTGTATTGTTTTGCATAGTTGATAAACATTTCTTCTTGTTTATCTTCATAATATTCTTGAAGAATGACATGTGTCATAGCTTGCGCTAATGCTGCATCTGTACCAGGATTTGGTGCTAACCAGTTATCAGCAAATTTTACATTTTCAGCATAGTCTGGTGCGACAGACACAACTTTAGTACCTTTATATCTTACTTCAGTCATAAAATGCGCATCTGGTGTACGCGTTAATGGTACATTCGATCCCCACATAATAATATAACCGGCGTTATACCAATCACTTGATTCAGGTACATCCGTTTGTTCACCCCATATTTGTGGTGAAGCAGGTGGTAAGTCAGCATACCAATCATAAAAACTAAGCATTTCCCCACCTAATAACGATATAAAACGCGCACCTGAAGCATAGCTAATCATGGACATAGCCGGTATAGGTGTAAATCCAGCAATTCTGTCTGGACCATATTTTTTCACAGTATATATAATTTGTGCTGCGATGAGTTGTGTAACATCTCTCCAATTTACGCGAACATGTCCACCTTTACCGCGTGCACTTTTATAAATTTCAGCTTTCTGTTCATCTTCAACAATGGATGCCCAAGCGACAACAGGATCTCCGTATTCACTTAAAGCAGCTTTCCAAAGTTTCCACAACTTACCTCTAACGTAAGGGAATTTCACACGTAATGGACTATATTCATACCATGAAAAAGAAGCACCACGCGGACATCCTCTAGGTTCAAATTCAGGCATATCAGGTCCACAAGAAGGATAATCAATTTGTTGATTTTCCCATGTAATCACACCATTTTTCACGAACACTTTCCATGAACAAGAGCCTGTACAGTTTACACCATGAGTCGTTCTGACAACTTTATCGTGACTCCATCTTTCTCTGTACATTTTCTCCCATTCTCTACTTTTTTCTTCTAAGATAGACCAATTTCCATTAAATTTTTCGGTTGGCTTAAAGAATTTCAAACCTAACTTAGACATAGTTAGAACCTCCTATTATTTGCCCTTAATTATCTATATCAATTGTAATTTTTTTCACAATGTTTATGTATTAGGGGATTACCTATACAACATGACGAATTCCCTACATTCCTTTATTTGCGCAAAAAAGCCTCAAACAAAGTGTTGATCTTTGTTTGAGGCTTCGGACATATTATTTATTTTCACCTTACAATTAACTGTTAATTAATTTCGATAACTTCATCTGCTAAAATTTGAACTTCTTTTTTAGAATGGGACACAAGTATGATCGGTATTTGCCAAGTCTTGAAAATGGACTTTACTAATGCCATACCTTCGTCTTTTGTTTCATCATCTAAACTTGAAAATGGTTCATCTAATAGTAATAAGTTAGGTTTGACACTTAATACTCTACATAATGCAACTCTTTGTGACTCTCCACCAGATAAAGTAGATGGATATTGATTTAAACAATTTTCTATACGTAAATGTTTAATCAATTGCTCTGTCTCTTTATTAGGCTCAATCATATAATGAATATTTTCATGAACTATCTTATGTGGAAAAAGTTGATAATCTTGAAACAGATAGCCAATATTTCTATCTTGCACTTTAATCACATGCTTTTGATCACTGAGCACTTTTTGATTAATTTCTATTCTGCAAGTTTCCGCTTCTGTAAGTCCTGCAATAATGTTCAATAATGTAGATTTACCTATACCTGATCGTCCAACTATCGCATAAATTTTCGGAGTATCAGATTGGATATTTAATGATATCGTTCTGTCTTTGATTAACTTTTTAATTGATATATCAATCATCCATATCTACTCCCATTTATGATTCTTTTTATTTAATATATTAAGTGAGCTAATCACACAAACTGCAAATGCAATAAGTACAATAACCCATAACCATGCTTTATGTTCCTCACCAGCTTGCACTAAGAAATAAATTTCTAATGGCAATGTATTCGTTAAACCAGGGATATAGCCAGCAATCATGAGCGTTGCACCAAATTCTCCTAACCCTCTAGCAAAACTCATCACTACACCAGAGAAAATGGATTGTTTTGATAACGGTAAAATAATCGTTCTAAAAATTTTCCCTTCACTAGCGCCCATCGTTCTTGCTGAGTTTAGCATCTTTGGATTAATAGATTGAAATCCATTCATTACATGTTGGTACATAAGCGGTAAACTTACAATAACCGCTGCAATCACCGCACCTACCCACGTAAAAATCACATTGATATGCAATACATCAGATAAAAATTGTCCAAAAAATTTATTTTTACCAAAGACAATAAGGAGTATAAAACCCATAACTGTCGGTGGTAATACAATTGGAAGCATAATGATGCTTTCGACTACAGGCTTTAATTTCCCTTTATAACTGAGCATCAGCTTTGCCAGAATAATACCTAGGATACAAACAATGATTGTACTGATAATTGTTACTTTAATTGATATCCATAGTGGTGTTAAGTCTGGCATAGCGTTATCTCCTATCCTTCAAAGTGATATTCTTTAAGAATTTCTTTAGCTTCTTTTGATTTTAAGAATTCAAACCATTCTTTAGCTTCTTTCTTGTCAGTAACAAGACCAGCTCTATAAGTAATTGGATGATCTAAAGGTGCATCTGCTAATTTAACGACGTTATCTACTTTTTTATCTTTACCTTTATACATATCTGTTGCGTATACAAATCCTGCTTCTGCATTTTCTTTTTGAACATAGTTTAATACTTGTTTAACATCTTTTGCGAAAACAAATGTACTTGTCATGCCGTTATATAAATCTTCTTTTTTCAAATACTCTACAGCGTATCGACCTGCTGGTACACTTTTTTCTTCACCAATTGCGACTTTGTTAGGCGCACTAACATCTTTAATATTTTTGATGCTAGAGTTTTCGTATTTAATGATAATTAATTTATTTTTAGCGTAATCATAAACTTCTTTAACTTTTTTACTATCTTGTAATTTATCAACATCAGAAGTGTTTGCAGACATTAATACGTCTACATCTGCACCAGCTTCTACTTGTTTACGTAAACTACCTGAACCACCATAATTGAATTTAATATTGGTATTCGGATGCTTCTTATTAAATTCTTTTTCTAGAGCTTTAGAAACATCTGTCAAACTTGCTGCTGCTGATACTGTTAACGTCTTGCTTTCAGTTTCTTTTTTAGCTTTATCTTGGTTAGATTCTGTGCTACAACCAGCTAATACAAGTAACAAAGCAAAGACTAATGTTAAAAATCTTTTCATGACTTCTTTCCTTCCTTTTTAGATATGTACAAACTTAATTTACACCTTTATCTATACTATTGTAAGACTCTTATACATTTTTTCACAAATTATTCTTAAAGTATAGTGAAATATGTAATGATAGGGAATATCCTTACTTATTTGAGGATACTCCCTATCTATTATTGCATCGGTATTTCTTCTAAATCTTTAATCGGTTTTTCATAATAGTCTCTATCTTTTTTGGCGTTAAATCTGTCCGCTTTTTCTACTTTGACTGTAATGTTATAATCTGGAATCTTAGCGTATTTCTCGTATCTACCTCTAGGTAATAAATAGTTGCCTTCAGGGAAGTAGACTTCAATGTTTCCTTTTAAGATATCTACATATTTTGCGACACCTTGAAATACGCCGAAACCATTATGCAATACAACACCTTCACCTTCAGCGATGCTTAATCTATCAGCATCTTCTTTATTCATTAATACATCATATCTTCCACCATGGTTAAAGGATTCATAATCACCATATACCATTGAGTTAAATTGTTTACCTCTTCTAGTCGTTAACATGAAATCATCAGGTTGTCTGTTTAAGTCTGGAATATCTACGCTAATTAAATGACCTTTACCATCTTCAGTTGGACAAATCCCATCTTCACATAACCAAGCGCCCCCCCACTGGAAGACGTCTCCTTGATTTTTTAAATGTTGGATACCATCATAATCTGGATTTGCTTTTGCAATCTCTTCTCTAATAGCTTGACCATCTTTAAAATCAATTAAATGTGCTTGTTCAGGTTTAACACGTTTAGCTAAATCAATATATATTTGCCATTCTGATCTTGCTTCTTTTATTCTATTTTGATTCCCTTCAATTACTGGTGAGTAGTAAACCATGCGTTCTGTTGAAGTAGACGTACCGCCACCATCTTGCTCATAACGTGTCTTCGAAGGTAATACAATAACGGTTTCTTTCGCATCAACTAAAGTAGATGTATTTAATATAATATCTTGATGTACTCTAAGTTCTAAGTTTTCTAAAGCTTTTTGTATAAATGTTGGGTCAGGCATTGTTTCTAAGAAATTCCCACCGGACATGTAATAACATTTAATTTTACGCTCATGATCATCTGGTAACATAATATTTTCCAACGTTACACCGACAGTATCACCTTGCCAATCCGCAATATCAAATCCCCATAACTTCTCAATACGCTTTTTATTTTCTCCATCAAATGCACCTCCTGGCAATACAAATGGATCACAGCCCATTTCTCCAGTACCTTGCACACTAGAATGTCCCCTGAACGGCATTAGACCACTATGCTTTCTACCTAAGAAACCTCTTAATAAAGCTAAATTACATACTTGAGATATATTATCCGTCGCAAACTCATGCATCGTTAATCCTAGTGCCCAGGCAAATACAGCATTTTGGGAATTGGCAAGTTCAAGCGCTAATTTATAAATTTGATCTTTAGAAATACCACTTGATTGTTCAATGTCTTCCCACGACTGCTTCTCGACTGTTTCTTTAAGTTCTTCATAGTTCGTAACATGTTCCTCAACAAACTTATGGTTAATTGCAGAACCGTATGCCTGTTCTTCCATTTCAAACCAGTGTTTCATAATGCCGTGCATAAATGCAATGTCACCACCAATATTGACTTGATAGAATTCGTCTGCGACATTTGTACCAAATAATGCTGATTCTGCCACAGATGGAATCCAATATTTATCCATTGCTGGTTCTTTATATGGATTGATAACGATGATTTTTGTTCCTTTTTTCTTTGCTTCAAGCATATATTTAGTTGAAACAGGTGAAGCATTAGATGCTACACTTCCCCAAAAAAGCAACACGTCTGTACCTATCCAGTCTTGATAATTCGCTGTTGAAGCTCCAACGCCTACTGAACGTTTCATCGCTGTTTTACTAGGTGAATGACATATTCTAGAAGCATTATCGATATTGTTAGCACCTAAATATCTCGCGACCTTACCTGCAACATAATATGATTCATTCGTAATCCCTCTTGAAGTTAAATAAAATGCATAATTTCTTGGATTCAATGATTTCATTTTTTCAGCTATTGTTTGCATCGCTTCTTCCCAAGAAATACGGATAAACTTACGATCCCCTTTTCGTCTCATCATTGGATAAGGAATACGACCTAATTGCCTTAATTCTGTGCTATTATATTTTCTCAATTCATCTATATCTTGATGTAAAATTTCTGGTTTAATTTCTGGCATTGTATTCAATCTTAAAACATTAAATCGTGTTGTACACACGTGAGGACCGGTTAAAGTTTGATCACTTAATCCAGATACACCTAATGCACATCCATCACAAACACCTTTAGTGATAATATTTTTAGCGTAATTTAAATTATCTTTATTATCCCAAACAATTTTCATTGTATCTCTTATATGTTTAGGCTTTACTTTACCTAGTCCAAAAGGTATTGGACTCACCCAAAATTCTGGTGCTAGCTTTAAATCTTTCTTCATAGGACCTTGATGTTTAGTCTTACCCATATTTACCCCTCCATGATTTCACTTACATTTATTATATGAAATCACAATATATTTTGAAAGTGCTTTCACTTTATTATTCATAGGTTACAAAGTAAAATAAACCTATTAAACAATTATTTAAATGGGGAATCATTATGAAGCAAAATATGACTTACAATCTTCCAATATTAAAATACCAAAATGATCAATTTATAGAGACAACGGATAACTACGCAACAGAATTTCCTATTACGATTATTATAAATGGAGAAGAATTTGCAACAATCGTTTGTTCACCTAAACATTTAGAAGAACTCGTGCTCGGCTTTATTGCATCTGAAGGGGTTATTAAGAAGAAATCTGAAATTAAATCTATTTCAATAGATGATTCTAAAGGTTTTGCTCATGTAGAGCTCACAAAAGAAATTGATATCAATTTCAAAAAAAATACACAACGCATGATTTCGTCGTGTTGTGGTAAAAGTAGAGCTTTCTATTTTAATAACGATGCCGTAACAGCTAAAGTGTCACAATCTAAAATAAACATTACACCTCAACAAATTATAACTATGATGGATAAACTACATGAAGAAAGTAAGATTTTCAAAGAAACAGGTGGTTTGCATAATGCTGCAATATGTGATGGAGATGACTTTTATTTGCATCGATCTGATATTGGTAGACATAACGCATTAGATAAATTATATGGTTATTGTATAGAACATGACATTCCAATCAGAAATAAAGTACTCATTTTTAGTGGAAGAATTTCCTCGGAAATATTAATCAAAGCATCTAAAATTGGTGTCGGCATCATCTTGTCTAAATCAGCACCAACTAACTTAGCAATTGGATTAGCACATGATTTAAATATAACGGCAGTTGGATTTATAAGAGATGGCAGCTTTAATATATATAGCCACACTTATAGAATACAAAATAAATCCTAACAATAAATAAACAGGTTGAGACATCATTTGCTGTCTCACCTGTTTTTATTTGTATTCTTTTAACGTTTCAAATTGAAATCCACTATAAATATAACCTTGTCTTTTATACATATCTTTAGCTGTATCTTCACCATCTGCTACTAGAATAATCGGTTTATCTTTAGCGATTTCTGCTACGAAGGCTTGCATTTTCGTTCCTATACCTAACCTTCTATATATTTCTCGAACACCAAAGCTATCTAATTCTACATATTTCTCATTCATCCATATAAGCAACATACCTACAGGCTTACCTTTATAATAAGATAATACTTGAATCGGATTATCACTATGTAATTGTTCTTTATTTAATTCAACTTTAAGATCTGCATAGTCTTTGCCATATGCTTCATCTTGTTCATATGATACGTTCAAGAAATCAACAATGTTATCCTCATTCGTTAGAACAACTTCAACCTCTTGATTGTCATCACTTTCAAAGTTCTTCTCAGAATTGATATATAATTCTAACCAACCTGTTTCATAACCTTGTAATTTCAAATATTCTCTTAATTCAATATCGATTGTTTCATTTTCAGGAAAGACAAATTTAAGAAAAGGCTGATTATTTTTTTGATGGATTTCTTTCAACATTGCTTCATCTGCTTTAAACGTATCTAAGTCTGGCATTTCTTTATATACAATTTTGTTAGAATCATACTGAATACGTTTATCCAATGTTTGATAATGTATATATCTATTTGTTTCAGTCAAAACCTTTCCATCTGTTTCTATATCTTTAAATGAAACCATCGTTATTCACCTCATTAAGTATTTCTTAATCGTTTTATTTCGGGTACATTCTTCAAGCTAAATAATAACATAGTTGCTAATATTGCTTTAACAATATCACCTGGTAAAAACGTTGCTGCTAATATGTATCTTTTAGCGATTGAAATATTCATAAACTCACCCATCACAAATCCGCCAATTAAATTGAGTAATAGAACTCCAATCACAATATTAATTGTTAACGCATATGTAAACGAGATCTCTTTCCACTTTCTATCTATAAAGAATCCAATTAGAAATGCAACAACTGGGTAGCCAAATAAATAACCAGCAGATGGTCCAAAGAATACACCTAGTCCGCCTCTACCACCTGATAATAATGGCAGTCCTGTTGCAACAAGTAATAAGAATATGATAACACTTAATGTACCTCTTTTATATCCTAATAAACATCCCGCTAATATAATACCTATATTTTGTAGAACGATTGGTACCGGCATAAATGGTAATGGAATTGGTGGTATAAATGCTAATACTGAAATAAAAGCAGTAAACATTGCTATAATAACGATATCTTTAGTTTTCAAATTTTTCACTCCTAATATAAGATAACGATATTATACCACATTGTTAACCAATGTAAATTACAAGTTAACAATTATTTTATAAACTAGAAATCGCACCATATAAAGCTGAATCATTTCCCTTTGAAGTGACTTCAATTTTGGCATGACCATAATCAGTTGGTAAATAATCATCGATAAATGGTTCTATCAATGATAATAGTCTTACTTCTTGTTGAGAAATTCCTCCTCCAATAAGTATAATTTCTGGATCAAACATGATTTGTACTTGCGCTATACCTTCTGCTACATGCTTAGCCCATTGATTAAGGATGTCTTGAGCTTTTTCATCATTTTGATACGCTAAATCAAACAACTTCTCGACTTGCACATCTTCTTTATAATTGGCACTGATTAATCTTTTTAAAGCGGTTGTTGAACCCCTATCCTCATATGTTGTATTCGTTTCTTTGTCATATAATAAATAGCCTATTTCGCATGCTCTATACTTTTCACCTTCTAATAATTGATTTTCATAATATGCGCCACCAATACCCGTACCAATCGTCATTAAAAATATCGATTTAACTTCTCTATCAAATGTTAACAATTCACCAAGTAACGCGCATGATACATCGTTATTAACTGCTACATTACTAGCTATATCTGCTAATGATTGTTTAAAATTTGTACCATTATAATATGGTATCGTCGGACCAGCATATGTAATTTCACCTTTACGTGAATCAACGACACCTGCAGTAGAAATACCAACTTCAGGTTTATTTAAGTTAAATTCTTTTGTATATGATTCAACGATTTCTTTAACCGCTTCAACTATACCCCCATCTTTATTATGTGGTGTTTCAATTTTTTGATAACTATGTATTGTGTGCTGGTCATCAATTGCACCAGCTTTAATAAATGTGCCACCTATATCAATTGCAATTTTCATAATATCCTCCTAAATAGACAAATGTGTCGTCATAAGTTCTTTAGCTAATTGAACATCTTTATTGGCAATTGCTTCGATAATTTTCTTATGCATTTCATTCGTTTGAATATAATTAATTTCTTTCCCCTCTTCTTCAATATGATAAAAGTATGACTGAATAACAGAGCTTAATTGTTCGAATAATACATTTCCTGTAGCACTTAATAAAGTTTGATGAAATGCCTTATCATTCTCATAATGATTGATAACATCTTCATTTACAATTGCTTTTAATTCAGTGATATCCTTATCTAATTTAACGATTTCTTCAATAGCTGCACATTCAAAAATAATTCTCAATGACAGTAAATCATTTTTCGAACCATTTGCGACTTGGAAACTAAATAGAAATCCTTCAACTAAACTAGAGATATCCGGTGCTTTGATAACCGTTCCTCTTCCTTGAACTGTCTCGATCACACCTGTATGTTCCAGATAACTCAAAGCTTCTCTTACAACTGAACGACTCACGCCATACATTTCAGTAAAAGCACGCTCTGTCGGTAAGCGATCCCCTTCTGTCATGCCTTTATCCAAAATATATTGTTTAATTTCTTGTAATACTTGCGACTTCAAACTTTGGACTTCAATCTTATCTAATTTACCCATCATTTTTGCTCCAATTCTTCTATCCACTCAACGACTCTAGACAGATGTTTATTAATAATGTCATGTGCTAAAGTTAAATTTTGTTTCTCAATTGCTTCTATTAAATCAGCATGTTCTTTGTAAGATTTTTCTATGTCTTCTTTATCAACGATTTGATTAAACTGGTTCTTATCGAAATACTCTTTAATAACTTTACTCATCGTGATTAATGTTTGATTTTCAGTAAAGATAATAATCGTTTCATGAAAAGCTGAATCATAATGTGCAAATTTTTGAGATTTGTTAAAAGACTCATAATAAATATCATTCAAATCTCTTAGTTTATTCGCATCGATCACGATTTTATTTTCTATTAAAAGACGTATCGCACCGAGTTCTAATATTTTACGCACTTCAAGTAATTCTTTAATTTTAAAACCATGTACTTTCATATGCGACTCAAAAAGCATTGATAAATGTTTATTCTTCTCTGTTATAAACATGCCACTTCCTGATTTAACTTGAATGAGACCACTTTGTTGTAAACGACTAATCGCTTCTCTCACAACTGTGCGACTCACCCCTAATTGTTCGACAAGCATTTTCTCTGAAGGTAGTTTATCTCCATTATCAAATTGATGTTCTGCTATATATTCTTTTAATTTTTCAACAGCTACATCAACGAGTGATGTTCGTTTCATCATTTTACCTACCTCCTCTTAATTATTTATTTTATCATAAGTGATGTATCAAATAATAAAACGATTGACAGAAGAATATGTATTCGCTTACAATATGATTATAAATTGGTCTGACAATATTATCAATTAATTAATATAAAGGAGTTTTTTAAATGAAAGGGTTATATTCTGCATTACTAGTGCCATTTGACGAGAAAGGCAATATTTTAGAATCAGGTTTAAGACAAATCATTCGCCAAAATATCGATAAACAACAAGTAGATGGTTTATATGTAAATGGTAGTTCAGGTGAAAATTTCTTAATGAATACTGATCAGAAGAAGAAAGTCTTTGAAATTGTTAAAGACGAAGTAGGATCAGACGCTAAATTAATCGCACAAGTTGGTGCATTAGATTTAAACGAATCAATCGAATTAGGTAAATTTGCTACAGAATTAGGTTATGATGCATTATCAGCTGTAACACCATTTTATTACCCATTCAAATTCGAAGAGATCAAGTATTACTACAATGCCATCATTGAAGCTACTGGAAATGAAATGATCATTTATTCAATTCCAGCATTAACTGGTGTTAACTTATCTATACAACAATTTGAAGAACTTTTCGAAAATGAAAAAATTATCGGTATTAAATATACTGCTGCTGACTTCTACTTATTAGAAAGAATTAGAAAAGCATTTCCAGACAAATTAATACTTTCTGGCTTTGATGAAATGCTTATTCAAGCAGCAGTTTCAGGTGTAGATGGTGCGATTGGTTCAACTTATAACATCAATGGACAACGTGCTAGACAAATATTTAATTTAGCTAAAGAAGGCAAAATTGAACAAGCGTATGAAATTCAACATGAAACAAACGATATTATTGAGCAAGTATTGGCTTTAGGTATTTACCCTACTTTGAAAGCTGTTCTAAATGAAAATGGCATTGAGGCTGGTACAACTAAACGACCACTCGCGCCATTAGATGAAGCATCACTCAAAAAAGTTAAAGAACTTGTTTCTAAATACAATTTATAATTATTTGATGTACAAAGGGGATGTCATATTATGAATGAAGTAGGATTTGGTACAGGAAACTGGATTGCATTAATTTTATATTTAATTGCAACGTTATTAGTAGGTGTATATTTTACAAAAAGAGCTGGGCAAGATACAGACGCGTTCTTCAAAGCAAAAGGTAGAATCCCTGCATGGGCAGTTGGATTCTCAATCTATGCTACAACTTTAAGTGCGATTACTTATATGGGAACACCAGAAAGAGCATTTAATACAGACTGGTCTTATGCAGCTGGAAATATCGCCATTATCGCGATTATTCCATTATTGATTTATTTCTATATTCCATTCTTCAGAAAGCTTGATGTAACAACTGCTTATGAATATTTGGAAGAAAGATTCGGTATCACAATGCGTGTTATTGGATCTCTAGCATTCACATTATTCCATATTGGACGTGTTGCGATTGTTATTTATTTACCAACATTAGCAATCACTTCCGTTTCAGATATTAACCCATATTTAATCGCAGCATTAGTTGGATTATTATGTGTTATCTATACGTTTATGGGTGGTATAGAAGGGGTTATTTGGAGCGACGTTATTCAAGGTATTATCTTATTAGGTGGTGCTGTTGCTGTTATTTTCTTAGGTGCTTTCCAAATTGATGGAAACTTCGGTACAGTCTTAAATGAAGCTGTGCAAGATAAGAAATTTGTCTCAGCGGACAACTGGAAATTCGGAACAGCTGCTGCTGCAATTCCAATTATATTTATTGGCTCTATCTTTAATAACTTACACCAATACACTGCCAGCCAAGATATCGTTCAACGTTATCAAACAACTGGTTCAATATCATCAACAAACAAATCATTATGGACTAACGGGTTATTAGCATTTATTACAATCCCTATCTTCTATGGAATGGGAACTGTGTTGTATTCTTTCTATAACAATGTAACATCTTTACCAGAAGGATTTAACACATCAGCTATCGTACCTTATTTCATACTTACACAAATTCCACCATTTGTTGGCGGATTATTAATCGCTGCTATATTTGCTGCAGCACAATCAACAATTTCTTCAAGCTTGAACTCAATTTCAGCCTGTGTAGTTGTCGATTTAAAACAAAGATTTTCTAAAACAAATAACGCTAAAAATGATGTACTATTAGCAAGAATCATCATTATTCTAGCAGGTGTCTTTGGTACATTGGCATCATTATACTTAATTAATCAAAAAACAAACGAAACATGGGATTTATTCTTACTTGTAACAGGACTATTCGGTGTACCAATCGCCGGCGTGTTTGCAGTAGGTATATTTACTAAAAAAGCCAATACTTATGGTGTTATCATCGGACTAATCGTCGCAGCAATCGTTTCTTACTTTATAGGAAAAACAGATATCACACCATTTACAGTATCCGTAATCGGTTTCTTTATCGCATTTATTGTAGGTTACTTAGCAAGCTTACCATTCGCGAAACACAACAAGAATATCGTAGGCTTAACTATTCATACAATTAATGATCAATATGTTAAAGAAACAAAATAATGAACTATATAAAAAGCAGGGACATCAGCGTCCCTGCTTTTAATTTTTGTTGCATAATGTTCGAGAGTCTTCGTGCGTTACACACTAATTTTGTACCTTTGCGCACGATATCTCTTAGTCTTCGTGCGATTCACCCTGGTTTTATACCTTTGCGCACGATATCTCTTAGTCTTCGTGCGATTCACCCTGATTTTATACCTTTGCGCACGATATCTCTTAGTCTTCGTGCGTTACATACTGATTTTGTACTCTAGCGCACGATATCTCTTAGTCTTCATGCGTTATGGCCTGAACAATAAAAAGCAAAGACTGACGTCCCTGCTTTTTATATTCTGATAATGAGAATCGGTGTTATAGCATTTGCTATTGATTATTCAGCTTTTTTAAGAATTTCATCTTTTAAGTATTTACGTTGCATTTCTAATGAATATGGATCGTTATACCAGAATGTTTGTGCATCAATTTCGATGACTTTATCATTTTTAACTGCTGGAATTGATTTCCATGATTCAGTTTTTGTGAATTCTGGTTTTGCTTGTCCTTTTGTTACTGGTAAGAATAAGTAATCTCCTGAATATTTTTCAATTTCTTCTTGAGAGATTTTTTTCCAACCGTCTTTTTTAACATCTTTTTCAATGCTTTCTGGCATTGCTAAACCGAATGCTTGGTATAATACTTCTGTTCCTCTACCCCAGTTTTCACCGTAAGTATAGATGTCTTTTTGGAATGCTTCAATAACTGATACTGTTGTATCTTCGCCGATTTTATCTCTAATTTCTTTCCCGTCTTTAGAAGTTTCTTTCTTCCATTTTTCTACCCATTCTTTTGCTTTGTCTTCTTTACCAACTAATTTACCTAATTCTACTTGCATGTCTAAGTAATTGTGTTTTGCATAGTCGTAAGGAATTGTTGGTGCGATTTTATCATATTTCTTTAAGTTTTTATCTGCGTTATATGTAATGATTAAGTCTGGTTTTAATTTAGCTACTTGTTCAACATTGTCTTCACTTACTTTTTCAATACCATTAATTCTATCTTTAAGTATTGGTGTTTGATCTGTAGAAGCTGGTACACCCACAGGTTTAACACCTAAGTGTAATAAGCCACCAACGTATGATGGTGCTAATACAACAATACGTTTAGGGTTTTTCGGGATATCTATTTTTTTACCGTCGTCTAATTTATAACTTACTGTATCTTTACTTGATTTTGTTTTACTGTTGCTCTCTTTCTCATCAGATTTATTGCCACAAGCAGCAACAACTAATGCTAAAGCCATAATAAACACTAAAAGTTTCTTCATAATTATCCTCCCAATTGATAATGACTCTCATTTTCATCTTTATCTATTATATAACCCTTCATTCTATATAGCAATAGAATTTTTAAATTTATATAACTTTTTTATTCTATTTTACAATAATAATGATGTATGCAAATACAACAAAAAAATACCGATAAAAGACGTTACGTCATTTTATCGATATTTTAATATTACGATTTATTTTTACTTGGCAAAGTTTTAACAAAAGTGAATAATACAACAGTTTGGAAGAATAACATGATGCAAAGACCTATGCGAACATAAAAATGATCGACCATCCAAATTGATAAGCCTACTACGATATATACACTTATAAGCAATTCGAACTTTTTCTTTAAAGTGTACCCTCTATATTTTTGAAAATCTTCTACATATTCTTTATAAACTTTTGTGCTTACTAACCAACTATGGAATTTATCTGAACTTTTAGCAAAACAAAATACTGCTAATAATATAAATGGTGTTGTAGGTAATAACGGCAATACAGCGCCAGCAAATCCTAATATAGTAGCAAGTATACCAACTGATATTAATACAAATTTCATGCAGAAACCTCACTTTTAACTCATTATGTTCATTATAAGAACGCATATTATAAAATTGCAAGTAAAACATTTCAGCTTATTGTTTAATAATTTATCAAATGCTAAAATTAATCAATTAACATCTTTTAGAATCGAGGGGCTTATAAGTGCAGAACAAACAACTAAAAGGTACCTTATTAGTGATGCTTGGCGCTACATTTTGGGGGTTAGGTGGAACGGTTACTGAAAAGTTATTTACAGAATACCATTTACCTGTTTCATTATTTGTAGCTGAAAGATTGATATTAAGTGGATTTTTCCTTTTGCTCATTGCAAAATTAATCCAGAAACATCCTTTAACAAATATATTTAGAGTCAAACATTCATTATTTCAATTGATTATATATGCTTTATTCGGCATGTTAGGTGTACAATACACCTTTATGGCGACAATTGATAAAGGGAATGTTGCTATTGCTACTTTGTTACAATTTTTAGCACCAGTCGTCATATTACTTTATTTACTAATCACTAGAAAAAGTAAATTTAGATTAACTGATATTATCATCATCGTGTGTTCACTATTCGGAACGAGCTTATTATTAACAAATGGTGATTGTGCCACATTATCAGTCCCTCCAAATGCCATCGTTTGGGGATTATTAACAGCTTGTGCAGCTGCTTTTTATACTGTATATGCTGTTAAATTATTTTTAAATTGGCCATCTCTTGTTGTAATCGGTTGGTCAATGTTAATTGGCGGTATTGCACTTTCAATTATCAACTTAGATTTCTCATTTCCTTGGCATTTATTAGATATACAAGGCGTCATTTATTTCATCTTTGTGATCACTTTCGGAACGATGTTTGCTTTTTGGATGTATTTAGAAAGTGTGAAATATATTAGCCCACAAACAACAGCATTATTTGGTGTACTCGAGCCCGTAACAGCTGTTATATCTTCAGTTCTATGGTTAAAAGTACCATTTGGATTGTGGCAACTCATCGGTATGATTATCATCTTGATTGTCGTACTATATATGTCAGTAGGCATGAAACCAAGACGTAAAAAACGTAAAAAAGCCACACAAACAGATCATCTATAGTAAAAAAGAATGGTTAGAAATCTTAAAAATTTCTAACCATTCTTTTTATTGACTTTTACTTCTTTCTTCTCTAGCCTTTTTAGTTAATTTTGTAATGGTTACGTCATCCATCGGTGGATTGTGTAAGCCAGCTCTTATATCTCTATAATAGCGTTGCAACGGTCTTTCCATTTGTAAGCTTTTCGCACCTACAATTCTCATTGCGATATCAATAATTTTAATAGAGTGATTAACGACAACATGTTTAGCTGCACCTATTTCAACATCTATAACTGCATCTGTTATGGAAGGATTTAAATACTTATTGATTACACTATATATATAATGTCTTGCAGTTGTTAATTCTAATTCCATCTGACCAATATTTTGTTGAACAGCTGGAATATCAGCAATCACGCCATCGATACTTCCAGGACTATATTCATTTGCAAAATCAACAGCATAATCTCGTGCTGCTTGCCCAATACCTAAATATACTGCTGGAATATGTAGATTCCATGGGTTGATATTATTACCTCTTGGACCATTCGCAACTTCTACTAAGTATTTCTCATGAACTTTAACATCATCTAACACTAAATCATGACTCTCAGTAGCACGCATACCTACCATATTCCAATTCTCTGCTATTGATAAACCTTCAGATTCTCTTGGTATTAAAAAGAAACCGAGTGCTTCTTTTTCTGGTACATATGCACCAACAAGAAAATGCGTTAACCTTTGACTCATTGTTGTAAATGTCTTAACACCATTTATAATATAATGATTTCCGACACGATCAGCGTGTGTACTTGGACGTGCACCTCGAGTTGGGCTGCCTGTTTCCGCTTCACTTACAGCTCTATTAACAATCGCGCCATTTAATACTTCTTCAGCAAATTCATCTAATAAATCTTGCGTCCATAATTTTTCTTGATAAATTTGTCCAACTACACCCATATGCCAACCAATTGCTAATGCAGTTGCACCATCAATTCTACCTAATGTTTCTTGGAATAAAATAATATCTTCTGGTGTCGCACCTTCGCCACCATATGATTTTGGAAGTACAATTTTAGTATAGCCTTCATCAATTAACCAATTAATATTTTCATATGGAAATTCTGAATTTAAATCATTTTTTTCAGCGTGTTTTTGTAATGACGCTTTATGATTTTCTATTTTATTAACCCATTTTTGTTGGAATTCATTCTTAATAAATAAATCTCTACTCATCGTGTCCACACTCCTTAATATCACTTTATCATTGTATTTATTTGCTTTCAATATATATCCGAGCATACCAATAAGTTTTTATAAAAAACAGGCAATACTGAAATTCACGATCGGTATCAGTATGTGCCTGTATAAAATTAATAATTAATATGACTCTCCAAGTTCATTGAAGTCTTGGTCATTGTATTTTTCTTCATCTAATTGTCCTGTAATTTTAGCAGTAGCCGTACCCGCTAACATTGAATCATTAACATTCAATGCTGTTCTACCCATATCGATTAATGGTTCAACTGAAATTAATACCCCTGCTAAAGCAATAGGTAAATTCAATGTTGAAAGTACGAGTATAGCGGCAAATGTTGCACCGCCACCTACACCTGCTACACCAAATGAACTGATGACTACAACACCGATAACAGATAAGATAAACGGTAAATCAATGTCAATACCTGCACTTGGTGCAATCATCATAGCTAACATCGCTGGATAAATACCTGCACAGCCATTTTGTCCAATTGATAAACCAAATGAACCTGCAAAGTTTGCAATACCTTCTGGAACACCTAGTCTAGTTGTTTGTGTTTGAACATTTAAAGGTAACGTTCCTGCACTTGATCTAGACGTAAATGCGAATAGTAATGTTTCACTTGCTTTTTTAACATAAGTAGCTGGGTTTAAACCAACAACAGATACTAAAATTAAATGTATGATGAACATCGTAATTAAGGCCGCATAAGATGCTACAACAAATTTACCTAATGTCCATACTGCTTCAAAGTTACTTGTCATGACCGTTTTAGTCATAATCGCTAAAATCCCGTAAGGTGTTAATCTTAATACAAACGTAACGATTCCCATAACTAAGGCATAAATCGCATCTATCCCTCTTTTAATTAAGTTACCTTTTTCAGGTTCTTTTCTCATCACACGTAAGAAACTAAATCCAACAAATCCAGCAAATATAACGATCGCAATTGTTGAAGTACCTCTAGCACCTGTGAAATCTAAGAATGGATTGGCAGGTAACAATTCAATAATTTGTGATGGTAAATTATTAGCCGTCATATCTTTAGAAGTTTGTTCAATTTCTTGACCACGACTATTTTCTACATTACCTAAATCGATTTGTGATGCATCTAAATTGAATAGCATCGCATAAATAATTCCAATTAAAGCTGCAACAGCAACCGTTCCTAGTAAAAATGTAAATATCCAAGCGCCAGCTTTAGCAAAGTTTTGACCAATTGTTATTTTAGTAAATGCTGAAACAATTGATATAAAGATAAGTGGCATAACGATCATTTGTAATAGTTTCACATAACCTGTACCTACAATATCAAACCATGAAGCTGTCGACTCTGTTACTTTAGAATCTACACCGTAAATAAGATGTAAAGCTAAACCAAACACAATCCCTATTCCTAAACCAATAAGAACACGCTTAGAGAACTTTACATGTTTCTTATTTAAATAACCTAATAAACCTATAAATAATAAGAAAACAATAATATTAATGACTACCCAAAGTGTTTCCATTAATGGACCTCCTAAATCTTTTAATTCCGATACATTAAATAAGAATACACTTTAAAAATATGTTTTGCAATACGTTTATCTTTTTCTAAAAATTTAGATAAATACAATCAAAAAAACATACTAAGATCATTGTTTCAATAATCTTAGTATGTTTAAAATTATGATGATTTTTTTAATTACTTACGTCGCTTTAGTTACAGTTCGACCAACTTTTGTTACTATGGGCCTCCTTAGTTACAATTCCACCGACTTTTGTGACTATGGGTCTCCTTAGTTACACTTCCGCCGACTTTTGTTACTAACTGCTACTCTATTTCACAATACAAGACTGTCTTCAAATGCCCAAGATTTATCAGTTAATATATTTCTATAGAATGGATCTTTTCCTATTAACTTAATTTCATCTGCTAAGCTTTCGACTTCATCTAAATGGTGCGTTGTTAATATAATAAGTCTTGTTGTTTTTAAATGATTTAATAATTTATGAATGTCAAATCTAGATTTCAAATCAATACCTACTGTTGGTTCATCTAAAATTAATATACTTGGATTACCGAGCAATCCGATTAATAAATTAACTTTACGTTTTGTACCACCAGAAAGCGAAGAGATTTTTGCTGTTCTTTCATATAAATTCAACTGATTACAGTAATCTTCTATAAGCTCTGAAGATATAGGTTGTTTATTTAATGCTTTAAAAAATTCTATATTTTCATTTACTGTCATATGTTCAAATAATGCAATATCTTGAGGTATATAACCTATGATTTCTTTGATTTTTTTATTGTTTAACTTTTTCCCAAAATAACGGATACCCCCACTATCTGGATTTTCTAATGCTGTAATCATCCTTAGTAACGTTGACTTACCAGCACCATTTTCACCTAGCAATACGGTAAGTGTCTTATCCTTAAATGTTGTATTAAAGTCATGGAAAATTTCTTTATCTTTATACTTTTTTGATAAATGCTCTATTGTAATCATGTATACACCTCCTAAACTTGAATATACAAATAAAGACAACTTATTGCGATAGACCATATGATAGACATAAATAATTTATGACTAAGCGTATTTATTTTAAATAAGAATATACTTAAGACACTTTCATATATACATAATGTCATCAATAAGACCAAATAAAATACGATGCTTAATGACCATGATAATATTAAGCTCGTAATGGCTACAATCGCGAATAATAATATGACATGACTCAATATATAATACGTATATAATTTGATTTTGGTGCCATTAAACATCATTAATCGCTCTAGTGCAGCATTTTGTTTCAGTCGTTGGTGCAATACAATTTGACTACAACTCACGATTAATAGCAATGCAACATATACTGCTGCACCAATCGAAACATCTGAATGCTTTTGAACTGCATGGTGTTCCATTTTAGAGTGAGGTGTATTTTTAATATACGCTTCTTTAATTTCTTGCATTGTTACATCTTGTTTAGATTTCTTTAAATGACCTTCAATAATGACGGGTATTTGCTGTTGGTATAAAGCTTTACTCGTCACTTCTAATGCAATTTCTCCAATGAAACCATCTTTGTAATATAGCGGAATGCTATCACGTAAACGATTTTCTTTTAAACGGGTACTAAAATCATCAGGTATTTGTAAGCTTACGATTGCTTGCTTTTTTTGAATGACATCTTCGATATACGCCTCATTCTTTGGTAAATGTATGACTTCTAAATATTTTGTTTGTTCTAAAGTATGCACTAACTCTTTTGAAGATTGAGATTTATCCAAATCTTGAACAGCTATTGGCATTTTAAATAATTGATTGCTGGATGCTTGAACGCCTACAATGAGCAATATTGTTATAAACAGTAACGCCACTAAAGTTAAATATTGTTTCCATTGCTTTTTAACAACTAAATAAAAGATTGATTTCATCGGCGATACCTCCAATACAAAGCAGAGATTACTAATACAAGCATAATACCTAAATGCCAATAATACATTGGATGTGTGTCAATGATGTAATTATTTAATAGCATTTCTACTAACTGATTAAACACAATTGAAAATGGTAATGCCTCAATTATTCCTGCACTCAAACTTTTTAAATAAATGATTGGAATCACTGCGCCAGATAACAATATTATCACTAACGTTAATAAAACTTTGAACAAATAATTCAACATACTTCTAAACGCAATATCTATAAAGAGAAACACTAAGAATATCATGATTAAATAATAAGCAATATCTAAACTAAGTTGCCCAATATTATACATTTCAAATTCTGGTTTAAGAAAATGTATGATGACCCATAAACCCAGTATACTCCATAGTGTTGTATAGAAAAGACTAAACACACCTCTTACAATTGTTAATTTTTCATATGAGAAATGATACATACTTAATCGTTCTTTCAACGCATCTTTTTGATTCATTTTTAAAATGCTAAAAATTGAAAAGAAGAAGAAAAAAATAGATACAAAATAAGTTGAAATTGTATAATAACTGAACGTATCAAATACTTTGATAGGCTCATCATCAAAGGAGCCGCTTCTATTTAAACCAGTAAATAACATATCTGTCATCATCGTTAATAATTCATTTTCGGATGCACTAGGATAAAGAGACGTATAAGACATCGCCCCACCCATCGACAACATTAATCGACTATAGACCGAATCTGTTAACTGCAAAATAATAATACTTTCAACTGATTGTTTATCATATGTATTCACAACTATTGGTAACTCACCATTTTTATAAAATGCTTTCGTCATGCCATCTTTAAAGACAAAATAGCCATCAATTTTCTTTTTTGATAATAGTTGTCGTGCTTCCTCTTCATTATAATGCTTAATAGACAAATCATTTCCAAGCGATTGCCCATCACCTATCGCATTTAAAATTAACTTTGTTTCTTTTGATTGATCTTTATCTACGATTCCAATCGTAAACGCCTGATCTTTTTCGTTTACTTGGTTAACCCCAATCATTACGGCCAACACAGCTAACAATAATAATAAAATATATGCAATCAAATACCACTTTTTAATTAAAAAAGAGTGGTATATGTTGAACAATTTTATTGTCGACATATAACCACTCCTCTCTAATTATTGAATATCTTTCGCAAGATTTTCTCCTAAATCTTGTAGCTTATCTTCTATTTCTTTTGTTAAATCATCAACTTCTGAATCTGATAATGTATTAAAGTCAATCGCGCCATCTTTCTTGAATTTAATATCTTTTTTCAGTTCAGTTTTACCATCCATAATTAATTTAATATTTTCACCATTCACATCAAAATCAACATTTAATTTTTGTTTTTGTTGATTGTTTTTAGTGTCTGTTGTTAAATTATGGTCGTAATTTAAGTCGAAGCTTTGACCGCTAGATGGTGCAATCGTCACTTTACCTTTATCCGTACGTTTATCTCCGTCAACTTTAGATTTATTATCTAATTTTAGTGTTGTTGTTGAGTATGAATTTTCTTTGATTTCTAGATCGTATTTATCGCTAATTTCATCTTTACCAGTTGATTTACCTTTAAGTGTAAGTCCACCGTCTTCACCTGGTGCTGATACTTTATAATCTACTTGTACGCCATCATCAATAACATTTGTACCTTGAATTCTAACTTTTTCATTATCTTTATTTGTAATTGTTAAGTCACGTTTCAAGATTTCTTTACCATCTACATAAATGATAGATTTAACTTTAGGATAATTCTTTACATCTTCGTCTTTAGCTTTTTTCAATAAATCTTTAATTTCTTTATCGTACTCTTTTACATTACCTTGTTTTTCTACGATGTTTTTAATATCTTCATCTTTTTTAGCTTCTTCAAGAATTGCTACAACAATTTTCTTAGTATCTTTCTCACTTAAGTTCATTGTTACTTTTTTCAAATCTTTTTCATCATCAAAAATCTTAACTTTTTCTTTGTCTTTTTCAAAGTTATCGTCATCTAATTGATCAACAAACAAGTCACTATATCTTTTTGAGATTTTGTCGATTTGATCTTGAGAGATTTGAGAGCTTGATAAGATCGTATTTAAATTTAAAGAATCATTTGTGATTTCTTGTCCATCTGCTGAATCTAATGATTCACCAGAAGCTTTTTCGATTCCTTTTTTAATTTCATTATTTTTCACTTTATATATGTCTTTAAATAATGGTGTTTCTAAATATTGATTATTTTTGTCTGCGCTCCATTGGAAGTTACCAATCTTGTTATCTGCAATTGTAGGTTCAATACCTAGTTTAGAGTTTTTCGCTTTAGGATCATGCCCAACATTGAAGACAATATTCGTTGAGTCAATAACCGACTTTGGTATACCTAATTGTGAAACTAATGAATCTGATACTTCTGCTCCAAATTTCAATGAAGTTTCATAAGATTCATCTTTCATTTTATCTTGGAATTCAGTTTCATTTTCAAACCTGTCGTTAAAATATTCTTTCCAAGATTTTGCTGATTCTTGTTCACTTAATAAATATGTATTCTTTGGCGTATTAGTTAGAAAATAATATGTTGCTGCGCCACCAATTCCTACTATTGCAAGAAAGGCTACTACAATTCCTATAATTAGTAACTTTAATTTAGTAGACATTTAAACACCTCTTTTTAAAATTTATAATCATATCATAACAAATGTTACAACATTATGACATAATATTTTAAAAATATTTATATTTTTTTGTAAATACACATTTTTCCTGGCGTATTATAACTAATCTTCATTTTATTTTTTTTCATTTTGATAATTTGATATTTGGATGGCCCCAAAGCTGGGATATATACGTACCCAAATATTTGTTTCCATAAAGGATCTATATAATAATAATATTCATCATCATATCCAATTAATAAAGTTACATGGATATTTGTAACATAGGATTTACCTTTATTTCCGATTTTAAAAACTTTTCGAATCGGTTTAGACCCTAATGTTGTATGATATATTACAATTGGATGTCCTTTATCAATTATATGCTCAAGCTCTTCAAGCTCAGTACCAGTACCATCTATAATTTCAGAGTCATATCTACTTAGAAATTCCGCAAGCACATTCGGAAAAATAGTTTGGTGATGGCCAAATTTTATTAGAAAATGATTGCCTACATATCCCTTTTCCGGGTTATCTGAATGTGTTGGCCACTCTCTCATAATAGTCGTTGCATTAATATCTTTATTATAGTAATTAAGCAACATTGAACTTGCCGTACCTTCACACCCCATGACCATTGGTATAGGAAATAATTGACTTTTCGGTTTAACATTTAATATTACGCCCATAAAGGTTCTCCTTTTACAAAATCTTCTTAAATTAAAACGTTTGTTTATACTTATAATATATCATTTAACATTTAACTACATAGTATAAGAAAGCGGGACTGAAGTATCTTTTAAATAAAAAGATTTCTTAGTCCCGCTTCTCACGATTTTTTATAATATTTCAGCTTCAATTTCCATTAATAATTTTTTTATCTTTTTATGTTGGATTTTAGATACTTGAATAGCGACAGTTCTCTCATCTTGATCATTTCTTTTCTTAGAAATAAGTCCTTTTTCTTTTAAGTTTTGTACGGCTTTTGAAATATAGTACGGCTTAAATTTAGATTGTTTGATGATATCTTTAACATTGTAACAATCTTTCTCGCCTCTATATATATAAACTAAAATATATATTTCTTCGAATGAGAGTGCAAATTGACTTTTGATATTTGCGACATAATCTTTAGATTTCTTAGTTGTGACAACTAATTCAACGATGTTTCTGATTGGTACTGATACTGATTCCATTGCAAATCAACTCCTCAAAATAATCTAATAAATTGTTGAATTGGTATATTGTGCAATCTTTAGTATCTATAGCATTTTTCCTTTTCAACACAATGATTTAATAATATTTATTATTTTATAATGAGTTTTAAAAACATTCAATAAATTTTCAAATAATGACTTTTCAACATTTTTATTTTTAAGACAAACCCTTTTATATCAAGCTCTACAGCGTTCAATCCACAAAATAATAACCCGTGTATATAGTTTGTTTTTATGACATTTTAAAAGTTCATTACTTTTGAAATATAAAGAAATCCTGTCATAAATTGAATAATATATATTAATAGTGATGATAGATTTTCTTTTGTATTTTCATAATTTTGTATTATACAAAAAATCTGATACATCATAATGTACCAGATTAAAAGGTTATATATTATTTTTTCTTACCTAATGTATCAACGAAACTTAATGCAGATAAACCTAAAAGTGTTAATGCATGTTTTGCACCTTTAAAGCCATGTCCAGCTTCATAATGTTTATATGCTGCAACTGTCATAACTGACCCTACAAGTACTGAACCTAATCTTGATAAAGATTTGTTACAAGCACTTAAGAATAAAAAGATTGAACCTACTAATTCAAGCCCGCCAGCTAATTTCATAGCGTTTCTTGAAAGACCAAAACCTTCTTCGAATTGTTGAGCCATACCGTCGTCATCTTTTACTTTTGGTTGACTTGAATCAAAAATTTGTTTACCTACATATACATTTAATAAATATCTTAACATTACTTAATTTCCTCCTTATTTTTCATATATTCATCTACAATCGGTTTAACTCTTTCACCTAATAGTTGAATAGATTTTAATACTTTTTCATGTGGCATAGAACCTACTGGTAAATGTAACATAAATCGATTAACACCTAAATCTTCGTGCAGTTTAATAATTTTTGCTGCAACTGTTTTAGGGCTTCCGACAAACATTGCACCATGAACAATTTCCTGTTCAAATTTTTCCATTGAATATGGTGGCCATCCACGTTCTCGTCCTAATTGATTTATAACATATGCACTTGATGGATAATATTCTTCCATCGCTGCTTCATCAGTTTCTGCAATGTAACCCCATGAGTGTGTCGCAACAGGTAATTTAGATGTATCAAAACCATTTGATTCAGCAACAGCTTTGTACATTGCTACATTACGTTTAAAACGACTTGGCGCCCCTCCTATAATAGCATAAGTGATAGGTAATCCCAATTGTCCTGCTCTCATAGAAGATTCTGGATTTCCTCCAGTTGCTAACCAAATAGGTAATTTATCTTGAACTGCTCTTGGAAATACTTTTAAATGGTCAATTGTTGCTCTTGTTTCTCCTTGCCAAGTTACAGATTCATTTTCATTAATTTGCATTAATAAATCCAATTTTTCTTTATAAAGTAAATCGTAATCTTTTAAGTCATATCCAAAGAGTGGAAAAGACTCAATAAAAGAACCCCTACCTGCCATAATTTCTGCTCTACCATTACTAATAGCATCTAAAGTAGCAAATCTTTGATAAACCCTAACAGGATCATCAGATGATAGTACCGTTACAGCTGATGATAATCTAATATTTTTAGTTTGACTAGCCGCAGCTGATAACACTGTAACTGGATCTGATACTGCATAATCTTCTCTATGATGTTCCCCTAATCCATAAACATCTAATCCTACTTTATCAGCTAGCTTAATTTCTTCAACGATTTGATTAATTCTTTCGTGTGCGGGGAAAGGTTTATCCACACCATTAATTGGAGAGATTTCAGCAAATGAAGATAACCCTAATTCAAATTTCATGATCTCACCTCAATATAATTAATATACTAGGTATAATTATAATACTAATTTGTTATTTGTCAATGAAATTAAACAAAATAATAAATTAGCGAATAAACTTATGCATAAGTTTATTCGCTAATTTTTATTTAAACATCATTTTCTAAATTGCATATTTTTAAAATAGACTGCTTTAATGGCAATTCTTGTTCATAGATTCTTAATTGATCGATTGTTTCTGGATTTAAATAAATACACTTTCGAGGTTTTCCATTTTGAAAAGCGACAATTGCTTCTCCATCATCTGTATTTTCAAACATTCTATCAACGTCGGAAAAATATTGACTTAAAATATAAATTAATGCATCACTATATCTTTCACGGTCTTTTTTATATAATTCAACTTGATCATCTTGTATATAATACGCATCAACAATAGTCATGCCATCCATTTCAAGTTTTTCATGAGTAACATCTTGACTCAGTTGTTTTCTCTTAAAAAATTTAAACAACATAAACGATCCCCTTCATTAATCATTTTAATTAGATTTACTTCTTTGATACTCCTGATACTCAAAAAATACTTGGAATAACATAATTAACATTGCAGGATGATATTGTGAATTGACAATATCAATATCATGATTAGATGCAATTTTAAATCTTTCAGACTTAGTTTCCATGATTAAGTTATTTGTGTCATCTGTTACTTTAACAGATCTAGATATAAATCCTGATTCAAACAACAAAGTATCGTTTTTTTCACCATTAAATATTATTCTAGGTTTGAATCCAATTTTTGTTTCGAATGTGCCTATTTTAGTATCATTCTTAAATACTTCCCAAACAGTTTTAAAAGGGGTCTTTAACTTTCCTTCTATCGATCTTTCTTGTATCACTTTAAAAGAGCCACCTTCAAATTCGATCATAAAATTATGTTTCTTTCTCCCTAATAACGCGAATGTTTCTTGTCTAGTGGATGTGTAATACAAACTTAGTATAAATATAGGATTATTGTTTTCATCATAGACTTCAATTGGTTTAGTAGATGCACCAAAAAAGTTTTCTTTGAAATGATATTGTGACATATTAACCTCCCTAATAAGCTGTTATTATGACTATTCTACCATAGCTAAATTTTGTGCACCATTTTTAATGTTTTGTGCTTTTAGAACATTTTCTATCATTAATTTAATCATTTTTTCTTTGTATGGCTTAATAGAAACTAATACAATTCTTTCATCGGTATCAGCTCTATCTTTATGAAGATAGTTTAATTGCACAAGGGCTTTTATGGATTTATTGATTTTTACTAAATCCCATCCAAATTGTTGTTTAATATCTTTTAGTGTTCGACATCCATTCTGAGACATCTGTATAAATAATAAAATCATAAATTGATCGACATTTATTCTATATTGATGATGGATATTATGATGGATTTCACTAATCATACTATTAACCTCTATAGCATAATCAATACAATAATTTGAATTTACATGTGTAGATATCTCATTTAAATTACTCTTAAAGTCCAGTTCTATTTGATTAATTAGTTGAGAAATTTTCATTTTGTGACGAGTTTCTACTATTATAATGATTTTTCTCTCATCTTGTTTTAGTCGTTCTTTTTTATAATAATTTAAATCATGTAAATAGGATATGACATGTGTTAACATCGTTTGATTAATACGAAGTACTTCTTTAAAATCTAAAGCTGTAAATTTCTTTCTCTTCTGATTATCGTTAATAAATTTCAATATTTTTAAATGATAAATATTTAATGCGTAATTTTTCTTTAGTATTTTCTTCACCTGAAAATTTAAATAATTAAATTTCAATAATTCGTTCTTATGTTCAATCATAGCTCAATACCACCTTAGTTTATTTTCGTTTTATATAGATATGTTTAATGACATCCGCTGAAGAATCATAATCTATTACTAATTTTTTTGATTCTTTTTTAAAATTTATTGTATTTATATTTTTATTCGTTTCTTCATTAAACTGCTGATTAATTGCCTTATTACGCTTAATAAAAATATCGTGAATTCTAAACTCAAATTCCTCAATGTTTAAACCAGTAATATTTAGTTTTTGCTGCAGCTTATTAAACAGTTTATTGTTTGGGAAGATTAATAGCTGATATTCATTTAAATAATGCGTTATGAGGATACTGCCATTAAAAAATATGATATTTCCTCTTAATCTTTTTAAAGTTAATATTAATTCGAATAACTGATACTGACTTTCTTTATTTAACTGTAATTCTTTTATCATAAGGTGACTGCTCTGTGAAGGTATCATACTATCAATCCAAGTATCATCTATAATAATTGAAATTCTTTGCTTATATTCTAAACACCATTTAAATGTTTCAATAAGTGAATCAATTCGATTAGGGGTTGTCGGTTGATATAAGATATTTATCGAAGAATTATTCTTTAATATAGTAGTTATTTCTCTATCGGAGACTAATTCATGGTAAACTTTATAGGCAATTTGTTTATTTCCTTCCATTATATTTGTCATTCGGTTAGTTAAGTATTTATCCCGATTATTTAATATTAGTGTTACTTTTGAATCTTTTAATGTGTCTTTTATCATTTTATAGATATGATTATATTGGTAAAATGTCATATTTAAATAGAAATGAAATTGTCGCTGTCCATAGTAGTATGTACAATCGATTAGATAATTTAAAAGTTTCTTTAAGTCTTCTTCAAACGCCTCTAGATTTTTATTTCTAGACAACTTTAATTCAAATGAAATTTCAAATTGATGCTCTAAAGAAAATGAAAACATTTGATGCATTAATCTATTTTTCTCAAAATTAGCTTCATTTAAAAACTCATCAAGTAATGAATGCGAGAATAATAAACCATATTGCCCAATTTCTCTCCTCATCGTTAAAAGCTTTGATTGTTGAAAATTATTTGTTAGTGCCTCAATGTTTCTGATATATATTAATAAGTTTGATGATGGCATATTTGATGTTAGCTGTGAGTCTATATTAATATCTAAACTAATAAAATCTACAAAATTGTTTGTCAAAGCTCTAATTTCCTGAGATATCTTATTAAAATTTTCAAGAAGATTCGAGCGCTTATTATTAAATGGATAATACTGATCATTTGTGAGTTGCTTTCGATATTTCGCTGGTGTTATATGATATTTATCTCTGAAACTTGCTATAAAGTTTGATTCGTAAGTAAAACCATTATCACCTGCAATTTGCGTTATAGACTTCTTTGAATAAATCAAGTCAAATATGGCGTAGGATAAACGAATATTTTTTCTAAGTTCTCTATATTTCATATCTGTTATTTCTTCTAGATTTTCTGAAAACCATCTCACTGATAAAATACAATTCGTCGCAACTTCAGCAATATATAACTTCTCTTTATAATGTTCATACATATAATTGATTGCTTTATGTATATCATTATTTAAAAAATAATCATGATTTTCATTTACAATTCTATATAATCGCAATGTCATCATTAATTGCTTAATTACATCAAACATATTTATGTCCTTGTCTTTTTTATATTTAATATAATTGGCGAGTACCTTATTCATGTAAAATCTAATAACATTGTAATCAAGTTTATCTACATCAATATAGTACTTTTTTTCGAATTGAAAAAAATAATCAAGTTCACATCTTGATAAATATAAACTAGCTATAACTGTATCTTCATTAGAATAAATACGATATTGTTCTAAATCATTTATGATAAGAATGTCATTTGCTTGATATACTTTACGTTTACCATTGATATATATTTTACTACTTCCTTCTATTACATATAGCAGTATTAACCCCATATTAAAATCAGATTGAATATTTAATGGTTGATAAATCTTAAAATTACCATCATACAACATGTTAAACACCCCAATTCCTTATGAAACATCTTTATTTACTATTTATGATAATTATAATTCAACAAATATTACTAAAAATACTTTATTCTTGACTTTTTATTATGAAATTTTGTACTTATTTTAATCCTTCAGATGCAATATTCTTTTGTTTATTGGATATAATTTTTCATAGTATTATCCAAAGTCAATTATTTTATTATGTCTTAAATATTACAAACGTGTAACAAAGAATCGTGTACAATACCTAAAAGTACTTAAAAACGTTGGTATTACAACGTTCTTTATTAAGTGTAAAATGTTCGGAATTATTACATGAAATCTTTAGATATTTAAATTAAATTACAAAGCTTTAACATTCAACACAAACTAAACGATTTCTGATAAAGTAGATTTTGTTGATTAACAGCGAAGAAAAAACTTATTAGAAAAAAAACATAAAACATATACGAAAAATTATTTTTAAATTATCTAGGAGGATTTATTTATTATGAAGAAAATCGCAACAGCAGCAATCGCAACGGCAGGAATCGCAACATTTATGGCACATGACGCAGATGCAGCAGAAAATACACAAGGATATAATTCAAACGATCCATATTCTTATTCTTACAATTACACAATTGACCAACAAGGTAACTACCACTACACATGGGAAGGTAACTGGAATCCATCATCTCATTATGGTAACCAAGCTCAACAACAAGTAGCATCTAACACTGCTTCTTCAAATAACGAAGCAGCTTCAAATACAAATTATTCACAACCAGCATTCAATGCTGCACCAAATGGTGGTGGTTTAGGAGATTCACATAACACATCTTCAAATCAAAACAATGTTCGTGTAACAACTACACAAGCACCATCAACTAGCAACAATACAGCAACTACATCAAACTCAAGTTCAAATGTAAGCACTACAACTACATCAACTTCTCGCCCATCAACTGGTGGAGGAGCTAACTTATACACTGCTGGACAATGTACTTATTATGCATTCAGCAAACGTCCTGACTTAGGTAGCACTTGGGGAAATGCTAATAACTGGGCTAGTGCAGCAGCACAATCTGGTTACACAGTAAATAACAACCCATCTGCAGGTTCAGTATTACAAACTACAGCTGGTGGTTATGGTCACGTAGCTTACGTTGATAAAGTAAACTCTGACGGTTCTATCCAAGTTTCTGAAATGAACTACCAAGGTGTAGGTGTTGTTTCAACTCGTACTATCTCAGCTTCAGCAGCTGGTTCATACAACTACATTCACTAAGATGAATATAAAAAAAAGAGCAATCGCTATGATTGCTCTTTTTTTATGCATTTGTTTTTACTTTTTTAATACCGATACCTGTTATACCATAAAACGCTGCAAAGATTACACATAAATAACATGGAACAGCCCACCAGAAGAAATCTCCTAATGAAACATGCAATAAATCTCGATAGTATATACCTGAAGTTCCCCAAGGAATAAATGGCAACACCATTGTTCCGCAATCTTCTAGCGTTCTTGATAAGTTCACACGATCTAAATTACGCTCATTATACATTTCCATTAACAGTACACCTATCATAATAATCACGACAGATGCAACACCAGCTGCAAAAACGAGTATTAAACTTCCCACTATCGTAACTAATATCAGATGTGAATCTTTAGAAACTTTACTAGATATTGTCGTTAAAATAACTTTTAAACTGCCAGATGCTTCTACAATACCCGCAAAAGCATAACCACAAAAAATAGTTACAACAATTTCAGTCATACTCATAATGCCACCACGTTTTAACAGTTCTACCATTGAACTTGATGCATCATTTTCAGATAAGCCTGTCATATTGATGTTGAAACCTTGCATCGTTACATTAAATGCATCTACAATTTCAAATCCATTATTAAACACACCTACAAACATTGCGACTAAACTGGATAATAACATCATCGGTACAGTAGGTTTTCCTATACTAATACCTAATACGATAACAATGACTGGTATCCATACCCAAAAATTCAAATTAAAAGCCGTATCAATATTACTCAATAATTCATTTATTCTTTTGCTTTCTACATTTTTAGCATCAAATTGTAAACCTACTATAAACCATACAATGAGCCCTATAATTGATGCAGGTATTGTCGTCCACATCATATGTTGAATATGCCTAAAGATATTTACTTTCGTTACTAATGCAGCTAAATTAGTTGTATCTGAAAGTGGTGACATTTTATCTCCAAACACTCCACCAGCTATTACAACACCTGCAACCATACCTATCGGAATATTCATCTCATTAGCAATCGCCATTAAAGCTATACCGGCAGTACCTACTGATCCCCATGCAGTACCTGTTGCGACAGATGTAACGGCTGTTATGACAAATGCAGTTACTAGAAAGTATGTCGGATTAATCGTTTCTAAACCATAGTAAATTAAAGCAGGTACAGTACCTGAATACATCCACGTACCTATTAAAATACCGACTGCAAATATTATGTATATAGCTGGCATTGCAGTTGCTAGCCTCTTTGTAATGCCATCTTGCAAGTCTTCCCAAGTTAAGCCTACTCTAATGGCTATAAAGCTCGCATAAACAGCCGCAATAATTAATAATGGCTGAATTGGATAATGTAAAATCCCAAAACCAATCAATACGACTAACCCCATAAATAAAATTGTGGAAATTGCTTCAAATAAAGTTGGTAATCTCTTCATATAATGCCCCCTTCCATATACTTAGAAAAGTAATCATATTATTTTATATATGAAAAAAGTAGTCGCAAATGATTTGCTAACTACTCTTTTTCAATGATTTAATCCTTAATACATATATTACAAGCTAATGACATTAATTTTCTAAAAATTCCTCGTAAAACCTTATATTATCGGTATATTTTCTATATTACTGTTTGTCATAATTGGTCAAAAATATTACTAAAATATTGTATCTGATTATGATTAAGTAACAACTGTATGAAAACACACACAAACATAAAAACATCTGTTAAAGTATTATTTGTCGTCGGAAAACGACACAAACAAAACTAAAAATTTAAATTTAAAACATATACGAAATTTACGGAGGATTATTTATAATGAAAAAATTAACAGCATTCGCAGTATTATCTACGGGACTAGCAACAACAGTAATTGGAAATGGTGAAGCTTCAGCAGATACTTTCGATAACGCTCAAGCTCCAATTCAAAACCAAACTCAAACTCAAAACTTTAACTATACTAATAATTATAGCCAAAATTACAATACTTCAAACATGAGTCAATCATTTACTTCATCAGTTACTCAAACTGCAACTCAAACTTCAAGTTCATCAGCTAACTTATACACTGCTGGACAATGTACTTATTATGTATTTGACAAAAAGCAAGCAGATGGAGACCCAATTAGCTCAACTTGGGGAAATGCTAACCAATGGGCAGCAAATGCAGCAGCAGATGGTTACACAGTAAACAACACACCTAAAAAAGGTTCAATCTTACAATCAACAGCAGGTGCTTACGGTCACGTAGCATACGTTGAAAATGTAAACTCTGACGGTAGTGTTGAAGTTTCAGAAATGAACTACCAAGGTGAAGGTGTTGTATCAACTCGTACTATCTCAGCTTCAGAAGCTGGTACTTACAACTACATTCACTAAGATTAATATAATATATCTAAAAAGGAGACTAGGCATATCATTGTCTAGATCTCCTTTTTTATTTATAAAATAATTAATTTATATTATTGATTGGCTACAGCGATAAAAAATTGTATACTTAAATTAAGTTAGGAGGGATTATACATGAGTGAAAACGAACAAAATCCATTTCAACAAACTTCAACACATTCAACATATGAAGATGTATCACAACACATAGATACAACTGATGATGATAGATTATTTGGTATGCTTATATATTTAACAAGTTTCTTTGCTTCATTTTTTGCGCCACTTATCATTTGGTTAATTAAAAGAGAGAACTCTCCATTCGTTGATAAAATTGGTAAAGATTATTTAAATTTCTTTATTTCATATACGATTTGGGGACTTGTTGCTTCCCTATTATGTTTAATACTAGTAGGTTTTATTTTAATACCAATATTAGCTATTTTAGCTTTTGTCTTTACTGTTATTGGTGCTATCAAAGCATACAATGGAGAAACTTATTTACCACCATTATCAATCCGTATGATCAAGTAACACTTTCATTTTGCGAAAGTGTTATTTTTCTTTTTTGTGGTAAAACTGATTAAATACGAATATTTAATTTCATGATAGAATGATGTATACTCTTATAATCTTAAGAGTACCGTATTTTATGAATCCCCTTTTTAAACGTTATTTGTGCACTTCCATTTTATGGAAAGGCATAATTTTTTTTGTACTTTATTACTACAGTGCTTTAAAGGAGGAGTTTTTTTGGATCAAAAAATTAAAAAACCGAGAAGAAGATATATAAGCTTACCGACACAAATATTAATCGCTTTAGTATTAGGTGTTGTAGTAGGATACTTTTTACACGGACAAGACCATTTGATTAAATTCATTCGACCTATTGGAGATATCTTTTTAAACCTTATTAAAATGATTGTTATTCCAATTGTATTCTGTTCACTAGCATTATCAATTTCAAACGTTGGTGATATGCATACAGTTGGTAGATATGGTTGGAAAACAATTTTATACTTTGAAATCATCACTACAATTGCAATTGGATTGGGAATTATATTCGGAAACTTATTCAAACCTGGATTAGGGATTGACGCAAACAAATTACCTAAAGGTGATATTTCTAAATACGAACAAACTGCCGATGCTGCAGAAAAATCGACTTATGGTAACCATATGATAGATACAATAGTTGGCATCATACCTACAAATATATTTGAAGCTTTAACAGCTGGAGAATTACTACCTATTATATTCTTTGCAGTATTCTTCGGATTAGCAATCGCTGCAGTCGGTGAAAAAGGTCAGCCAGTTAAAGATGTATTAAGCGGAACATTAGAAGCTGTATTCTGGATGATACATAGAATATTACGATTAGCGCCTTACGGTGTATTTGCTTTTATCTGTGTAACGATTATGACATTTGGATTATCTGCTTTAATTCCATTAGTTAAGTTATTAGCAGTTGTTGTAGGTGCAATGGTATTCTTTATTATTGTTGTATTAGGGATTGTCGCAAAAATTTGTGGCATCAGCGTATTCTCTATTATTCACATATTAAAAGACGACTTATTGTTAGCATTCTCAACTTCAAGTTCAGAGACAGTACTACCATCAGTAATGGAAAAAATGGAAAAGTTCGGTGCACCAAAAGATGTTGTTTCATTTGTTGTACCAACAGGATATACATTTAACTTAGATGGTTCAGCCTTATACCAATCAATCGCAGCATTATTTGTTGCACAGATGTATGGTGTCCATTTAACACTTGTTGAACAGTTAATATTAATGTTTACATTGATGATTACATCTAAAGGTATGGCTGCTGTTCCTGGTACTTCTATAGTTGTTCTTATTACAACATTAGGATCTATGGGATTAAATCCAGAAGGACTTGCATTAATTATTGGTATAGACAGACTATTAGATATGACAAGAACATGTGTCAATGTTGTAGGTAACGCACTATCAACAGTTGTTATCTCTAAATGGGAAAACAAATATGACCATGCAAAAGGACAAGAATACTTAAAATCATTGAAAAAAGCATCATAAAAAAAGATTCGGCTAAGGGGAGCCGAATCTTTTTATTTTAGTTTATTTTAGTGAATCCACAATTTCTTTAATTTCATCTTGTTTTAAGTCTACAACAATTTCTCCGTCTTTAGTATCTTCTTTTAAAGCATCTTTAGCTTCTTCTGAATGATATAATTCTGCAATTTTCTTGAATGTTTTATTATCTTTGTCTTTCGTATTTGCTGCGATAAAGTTGATATAAGGTTTAGCTGCATTAGCATCTGGATCTTCTAAGAATATAGGGTCTTTCTTTGGATCTAATCCTGCTTTTGAAGCTACACCATTATTAATAACAGCAATATCCACTTCATCTAATGCTCTCGCTGTTTGTTGTGCATCTACTGCTTTAATGTTTAAATTCTTTTTATTTTCAACTATGTCTTTAGGTCCACCACTTAAACCGAAGTTCTTATCTAATTTAATGTAACCTGCTTTTTCTAATAATTTTAACGCTCTTGCTTGGTTTGAAACATCATTTGGAATCACGACTTTCGCACCATTTTTTAAATCTTTTACATCTTTTAATTCTTTAGAATATATACCTAACGGTGCAAACACTGTTGTTCTAATAGGTGTAATGTCTGTACCTTTATTTGCTTTCTTAAATTGATCTAAAAATGCGAAATGTTGGAAGGCATTTAAATCAATGTCTCCGTCTGATAAAGCTTTATTTGGAACATTGTAATCTGAAAACTGTTTAATTTCGACATCAATGCCATCTTTCTTAGCTAATTCTTTAACTTTATCCCATACTGCTGTGTCATTCGACGCGATACCGATTGTGACTTTTTTGTCGTCTTTCTTATCTCCACATGCTGCGAGTAATAAGACTAATGCTACTAATAATGTTAAGACTTTTTTCATTTAAACTTCTCCTTTATATTAAAATGTTTATTTAACTTCTACGTACTAATCTAGATAATACATTACCTAGAGATTGAATAACTTGTACCATAATAACAAGTATAATAACGGTAATAACGATGACGATTGTATCAAATCTTTGATAGCCGTATGCGAGTGCTAAGTCACCTATTCCGCCGCCACCAACTGCACCGGCCATTGCTGTAGCACCAATTAAACCAATAATTGAAGTTGTTAATGCTAAAATTAATGAACCTAATGCTTCCGGTAATAAGAAATATCTAATAATTTGAAATGGTGAAGCACCCATTGAATGTGCAGCTTCAATAACTCCAGAATTAACTTCTAATAATGAGTTTTCTACTAATCTTGCTATATAAGGTGCAACATAAACAGTCAGTGGTACAATTGCTGCAGATGTACCTATTGAAGTACCTACAATTAATTTAGTAAAAGGTACAATCGCAATTAATAAAATAATAAAAGGTAATGATCTGAAAATATTAATAATTGGGTTGAGTAAATAATAAATAATGACATTTTCCCATATACCATTTTTTCTAGTAATCACTAACAAAATACCTAATGGAATACCAATTAAGGCACCTAATACAAGTGATACAGTTACCATGTATAAAGTTTGATATATAGAATCTAACAATAGTGAAGAATCTAATGATGATCCGAACATTATGCACCAACCTCCTCAAATTCTATATTTAATGAATCTAAATGGGCAAAGCTTCTTCTAATTGCACTGTCGTCACCTTTCAAACGTAACGTTAAGTACCCTACAGGTGTGCCTTGAATATCTGACATTGAAGCAAACAATACATTAATTTGAACTTGATATTTTGTAATTAAGTCATTAATGATAGATTGTGTCACTTTATCTCCATCTATATATAATTTAATGTCTGTTGCTTGATGATCAGTTGGTATTAATTTTCTTAAATTAGGTGATATATCTGTTGTAATAACTGTAGATACAAAGTTCTTCGCTGTTGCTGTTTTAGGATGGCTGAAGACATCTAATACAGGTCCAATTTCGATTACTTTACCATTTTCCATCACTGCGACTTTGTTACAAATCTTCTGTATCACACTCATTTCATGTGTAATCAGTAGAATTGTGACACCAAACTCTTCATTGACACTTTTCAATAATTTCAATATAGAATCTGTCGTAGCCGGGTCAAGTGCACTTGTTGCTTCGTCACATAATAATATTTTAGGATCTGTCACGAGTGCTCTTGCAATAGCCACTCTTTGTTTTTGTCCGCCAGATAATTCATTTGGATATTGCTTCCCTTTATCCTCTAGACCAACAAACTTGAGTAGTTCATCTACTTTAGCTTTAATTTTATCTTTACTTGTACCTTGCAAAATAAGCGGCATCGCAACATTATTAAACACTGTCTTAGAATTTAATAAATTAAAATGTTGGAATATCATGCCGATATTTTTCTTAACACTTTGTAATTCTTTCTTTGAATACTGATTGATGTCATGGCCATCTACAATGACCTCTCCCGTTGTTTTTTCTTCCAATACATTAACAAGTCTTATTAACGTACTTTTTCCTGCTCCACTATATCCAATTACGCCAAAAATATCTTGTTCTTCGACTTTAAAACTGACATCATTTAAAGCTTGGATTTTAGAATTCTTTTGCTGGAAAATTTTATTTACATTTTTAAATTCAATCATCGTATTTATCCCTTCCGAATTCTTATTAATATGATAAGAATTATATGGGTGTTTCCTTTTATCGTCAATACTTATAATCAAATTTTTCTAAATATTCATTTATCTATATTGTATTTTTTCTCTTTAATGATTGATTAACATGTTCTTAATGAATTTTTATTAATGTAAGCGCTATCAATAATTTATTGACAACTTTGTGAACAACAAATAAAATGAAACTTAAGGTGTATTTTTACATCTAAAAATAAGGGGGTTATAAGTATGGCAGAGCATGATTTCAAGCGTTTAGCAGCAGATCCAAAGTTTAAAGAACTTCTGAAAAAAAGAAGTAATTTCATATTTCCTATCTCTATATTCTTTATTATTGCAACGCTCCTATTTCCAGTATTAACTGGTTATACAAACATCTTGAATAATATTGCATTTTGGAATATCTCTTGGGCATGGATTTACGCTTTATTATTATTCATTATGGTTTGGACACTTGTCACTTTGTACATGCGAAAAGCGAAGTCTTTTGATAAAGATGCTGAGGAACTATTAAAAGCATATAGAGAGGAGCAAAACTTATGAATGTCATCGTTGTCGTTATGTTTTTAGTATTTGTCGGGATCACATTGTTTATTACATATTTTGCATCTAAAAGAACGCAATCAGCAAATGACTTCTACACTGCTGGTGGTGGCTTAACAGGTTGGCAAAATGGATTGGCAATTGCAGGTGATTATTTATCTGCCGCATCATTTTTAGGTATAGCAGGTGCCATCGCATTATGGGGGTTTGATGGTTTTTTCTATAGTATCGGTTATTTAACAGCTTATCTTATTGTGTTATACATTGTAGCTGAGCCGTTAAGAAATCTTGGTAAATATACTTTAGCAGATATGATTGCAGCACGATTTGAATTGAAAAAAGTGAGAGCAATGGCTGCAGTTTCTTCTATTACAATAGTTATTTTCTATATGCTTGCACAACTCGTTGGTGCAGGTGCACTTATTCAATTACTATTTGGTATACCTTATACACTCGCTGTTATTCTAGTTGGTATTATGATGACCATTTATGTATTATTTGGTGGTATGACAGCAACAAGTTGGGTACAAATGGTTAAAGCAGTATTACTTATGATTGGCACTGTGATTATTTCATTTTTAGTGTTATTACATTTTGACTTCAACCTTTCTACGATGTTTGGTGAAATGCATAACATTAAGTCATCTGATTTCAAAGGTGAATTTATTAATCCAGGTTCACAAGGTAAACCACCGTTAGATAACATCTCATTAATTATTGCGTTATTATTTGGTACAGCTGGATTACCACACATATTGATGCGATTCTTTACAGTTAAAGATGCTCAAACGGCAAGGTCTTCTGTTATGTGGGCAACATGGATCATCGGTATCTTTTACATTTTAACGATATTCCTTGGATTTGGCGCAGCAGCATTATTAACACGTGAAGAAATTATTAGCGCCAACCCTGCTGGTAATATGGCAGCCCCATTATTAGCAGCAAAATTAGGTGGAGATTTCCTAATGTCATTTGTTTCGGCCGTTGCATTTGCTACGATATTGGCAGTAGTAGCAGGTTTAGTATTAACAGGCGCGTCTGCATTCGCACATGATATTTACGGGCAAGTCATTAAAAAAGGTAAAATAAGCGAACGTGAACAGATGAAAGCAGCAAAATTAGCTTCATTAGCAGTTTCAGTCGTATCCATTATATTAGCCTTATTTGCTCAAAATTTAAACGTAGCATTCTTAGTATCATTAGCATTTTGTGTCGCAGCAAGTGCAAATTTACCAGTCATTGTATTTACGATATTTTGGAAGAGATTTAATACACACGGTGCCATCACAGGAATAGCTGTCGGCTTAATCGTGTCACTTATACTCGTTATACTAAGTCCAAATGTCATGAATCCAGAAGGAACAGCATTTATTACAATGTCGCCAATATTCCCTTTATCAAATCCTGCAATCATATCAGTACCAGCAGGCTTTATTGGTGCATTTTTAGGAACATTCCTAGGTAAATCAGAATCACATGATAAATTCCAAGAAGTACAAGTTAAATCAGCAACAGGTATATCAACTTCAGATATTACACATTAAAAATTAGTAATGTTGGTGAAGTATTTAGGGACAGAATTCCGAGTAATGTCCCTAAGAGGCTGTTAGAGACACAATTCCGAATAATGTCCCTATTAGATGCTCCTAACTATAACTTCTTAGAATTCTGGTAATTAAACGGTTCTAACTACCATTTCTCAGAATTCTAGTAATTATCACAACCAACTAACTTATTAAATGTCAAAAACCGCTTAGACATCCGTCGTGTCTAAGCGGTTTTTACTTATTTTAATTTTGCTTTTTGTAAGAACTTCACTTTTTTACTAAGTGATTTTGAAGATTTTTGTTTGAGCATTTTATTTCTTATTTTAATTTTTAAAGTACTTGAAGATTGTGCTACTTTACCGATTTTTCTTGATTTTATGATGACTTTTTTAGTATGTTTCGTTCTTAATTTGTCATATCGTTTTAAGGCTGATTCTATATCTCGATCGTTTATTAAATTAACTAATGTTACGGCGTCTTCTATTGCTTGGCCTGCACCTTGTCCCATGTTCGGTGTTGTTGCATGTGCTGCGTCACCTAATAGAACAACTCTATTTGAAACGAATGATTTCAATGGTACGAGGTCATACATATCATGATGTAATATGCCTGTTTCTTCTTGTGCATCTAATACGGTTCTTACTTCATCTGGGAATTGATTGAAGTATGCTTGAAGATGTGGTTTCTCAAATGACTTAAATTGCAAATCATTTTCTTTAGCATTCATTGTGCAGAACCAGTATAATTCGTTGTCTTTTAAAGGAACTATGCCAAATCTTCCTTTATGTCCCCAATATTCTAATGTAACGTCTTGTTCAATATTTAACTTCTCATTTACAACGCCTCTGAAACAAGTGTATCCAGCATACTTAGGTGCTGATTTCGGAAAAAGTTGTGTTCTTACTTTTGAATGTATACCATCTGCAGCAATTACTAAATCAAATTGTTCTTCTATACCATTTGTAAAATAAAGTCGTACATCGTCAGCTGTTTGTTTAAACGTTTTAACTTCATGATTTAAATAAATATTATCTGATGGTACATGTGTTTTTAAGATTTCATGTAACACTTTTCTATGAATCGTAATATTTTTATGTTCATCTTGATCCATCATTAATGAATTTAAAAATTCATCTAAATCAGATCTAATTTCTATTTTTCTTAATGGTTGGCCTTCTTGCTCAATTGCATATGCCATTTTATATTGTTTTAATGCTTTAAGGACATTACTTCCAATGCCTAAACCGGCGCCATCTTGTTCTAAATTGCCACGTTGTTCATAAACATAAACTTCATGTCCCGTTTGACTTAGTAATCCAGCAGTCGTTAATCCACCGATGCCTGCCCCAATTACAGCAATTTTCATTTTGTTCACTACTTTCCTTGAAATAAAAATTTGATTATAAACTTTATTTTAACACGAATCCTTATATATCTTTACCCCTAGTTCATATTGAACTAGGGGTAACCTTTATTTGTAATAGTCTTTATGGACTTTTGATTTCTTCAAATTATGGTCATCATAATAATCTTCCATAATTTTACCGATACTTGTTGCCCAATTCACATCTGTTGCATATAGATGTTGTCCAGGATTATAAGGGTTCCATCTCATTTTATATAATGTGTCTTGCCCATTGTTAAGATAGTCCTTTTTAATAAATTCTGCGCCTCCATTTATAGCTTTTTCTGGAGAAGTCCAACCTTTCTTACGCGCATAACTACTACCCGTTTCTACAGCATCTTGATCAAATGCCCCAATCCCATAGAAATTATAGAATGTTTTACCGTTGGACATTTTGACACCACTTGCCAATTCAGAATTACCATTTCCAGTTTCGATAAAAGCATGACTCATCAAGTAGATGATATTGACATCATATTTTTCTTGGGCTTCTATAAAAGCTTTTTCTTTACCTTTTAATATGCCTTTATCTTTTAAAATGTCTTTAACTTGTTTTTCTGATACATCTACTTTTTTAGATATATCTATGAATTGAAAGTCTGTCTGACTTTTGTCAATATCCATAAATTTATCTATATCTTTTTTATCAGCATACACGAATTTATTGTCCTTTTGTGTAACAGCTGGTGCATCACTTTGCGTTTGAATTTCGAGCGCTTCTTCATAAGTATGTGTTTGATGATTTTTAAAAAAAGGAGACTCAAAAATAAATAATAAAACAATAAATATAATAATAATTGTGAGCCCTAAAATTAAAGAAAACCTTTCTCTCAAAAAGTTAATAATATTCACACCTTTTCTATTTGTATAAGCAATGTTACTGTTTTAACTTATCTTATATTTTCTTAAATTTCAACGAAATGTTTTCAAAAAATAAGAGTGAGACAGAAATCTGTCTCACTCGTCTCTACTCATACCTTTTAAAAAGTTCAATAATAGCGTTACACTTTGATTAATTTCTGGATCTTTAAGTGCGCCTAATAAATCTGTAACAGAAGTCTTCTTATAAGGATTAGCCCTATTCGCAACTTTCATGCCGTTATTAATCCTTCTCACGAAAGTAGATGTTTCTTCTATATCCAATTCTCCTAATAGAAATAGAACTTGTCCAAGATTTCCTAAAATACCTTCATATTGTTCTTTATTCAGTTCATTGACGATATTTTTCGTAATGATTTTACGTTGCACAATGGCTGCGTGAAATGCATCTAACGCTTCCGCTTCTTCCAGTGCATCGAGTATATCAATTCCTTTTTCAATGGCAATTTTTCGATCTGATAATCGTGATTTAATGTCATTCATATTTTCTTCAATTATATATTCTCTACTTTTATGAATTTTCTTAATCACTTTAACTCTTTCACCCATTATGCATCGCCACCTTTACTAGGGAATGTATAACTTGATTTCGCCCACTTGTCTTGTACTCTCACACTAATCTGTGGCTGTCTATTACCAAACCGCGAATTATGTTTAGGTATAGGTGATTTGCCTTTTTTAGTGATAACTTCTAACTTCGCATAATTATCTTTATATGCTGGTGTATTTGTATCTTTATCAACATCACTATCTGTTACAAAGTTAGGTGCACCTTCATTCTGATCATTTAACGGAATATAAATATTATTACCTGTTACTCTGTCTGTAACTTGCACATTCACTTCTACTGTACCTACTTTAGAAGTTACATTAACTCTCGCACCATTTTCGATACCGTGTTCTTCAGCGAGTTCTTTAGAAATTTCACAGAAGTTTCTAGGCATTTTATATTTTAAACCAGGTACTTGATAAGTCATATTACCTTCATGGAAATGTTCTAATACACGTCCATTGTTAACGTGTAATGACATTTCTTTTGTCTTTTTAGATTCGACATTAAATGACAATGGATAAAGTCTAGCTTTGCCATCAGGGAAATTAAATCTTTCTGTATATAATAATGGTGTATCTGTGCCATCATCATTCATTGGCCATTGTAGACTATCAAATCCTTCTAAACGATCATACGTAATACCTTTAACTAAAGGCATGAGTGATTGTGCTTCATACCATATTTCACTAGGATGTTGATAATCCCAATCTGCGCCTAGTGACTGAGCAATTAATTGAATGATTTCCCAGTCTGGTTTTGAATCTCCAAGCGTGTGTAATGCTTTATTTATTCTTTGAACACGTCTTTCAGTATTTGTAAATGTACCATCTTTTTCTAATGAAGGAGATGCAGGTAACACAACATCCGCAAATTCGGCTGTTTTTGATAAAAATAAATCTTGAACGACTAAGAAATCAATTTTCTCAAATGCTGATCTGACATAATTAATATTAGCATCTACAACACCTGTATCTTCACCTTTAATATAAAGTGAGTGTAATGTCCCTTCATGTATACTATCTATCATTTGATGGTTGTCCAAACCTCTTTCTGAATCGAGCGAAACTTGCCAAGCTTGTTCAAATTTATGTCTCACTTCATCATCAGACACATCTTGATATCCTGGGAATGTGTTTGGCATACTGCCCATATCACTACATCCTTGAACATTGTTGTGACCTCTTAAAGGATAAGCACCTGTGCCAGGTCTCATATAATTACCTGTTACTAACAATAAGTTAGAAATGGCTGTACTTGTATCACTACCGATACGATGTTGCGTTACACCCATAGCCCAACAAATGGATAGAGATTCAGTTTCTGCAACTTGTTTAGCAATATGTTTAAGTTCTGTTTGACTAATGCCCGTTAGACTTTCTGCATGCTCTAACGTAAACGTTTTAAGACTGTCATAATAACTATCAAAATCATTAACCCATTTATTGATAAAAGCTTTATCGTGCCAATTTTGGTCGATAATATATTTTGTTACAGCTGATAGCCAAACTAAATCTGTACCAGGATTTGGTTGATAAAATTTATCTGCACGTTCAGCCATCTCATGTTTTCTAATATCAAATACATATAATTTTTGTCCTAATAATTTATGTGCACGTTTAATTCTACTCGCTATAACAGGATGTGCTTCAGCTGTGTTTGTACCGATAGTAATGACCATTTTAGCTTTTTCTAAATCTTCAATTGAACCGGAATCACCACCGTAACCTACAGTTCTAAACAATCCTTGAGTAGCTGGTGATTGACAATATCTAGAACAATTATCGACATTATGCGTTCCGATAACTTGTCTCGCTAATTTCTGCATTAAATAAGATTCTTCATTCGTACATTTAGAAGATGAAATAAACGCTAATGCATCTTTACCATATTGATTTTTAATTTGAGAAAATCGAGTACTGATTACTCTCAAAGCTTCATCCCATTCAACTTCTTGGAAATAGCCTTCTTTTCTAACCAAAGGCTTAGTTAATCTATCTCCAGAATTCACATAATCCCAAGCAAATTTCCCTTTTACACACGTAGAAATATGATTTGCTGGAGAATCTTCATGCGGTAACACTCTTAATATTTCTCTATCTTTTGTCCAAACATCAAAAGAACAACCTACACCACAGTATGTACATACTGTCTTAGTCTTCTTAATAACATCTTCTCTCATCGCCGCTTCTGAATCAGAAATCGCAAATAGAGGTCCATACCCAGTTTCAGCTTTTTTAGTGAGTTCAATCATCGAACGTAATAAACCTGGTTCTTGATCAGTCATATAGCCTGCATTACCTAGCATGTTATTTTCCATCAAAGCATTACATGGACATACCGTTACACATTGTCCACAATTCACACAACTTGATTCATCAATCGCACGATCATTGTCCCAAATAACTCTAGGTTGTTTTCTTTCCCAATCAATCGTCAATGTTTCGTTCACTTGTACATCTTGACATACCTCTACACATCTTCCACATAAAATACATTGATCTGGATCATATCTATAAAATGCCCCAAAATCTTTTTCATAACCTTTAGATTGGAATGGATTAGATTGATGTTCCAAACCAAATTCACCCATTGTATTATGAATTTCGCAATTGCCATTATTATAATCACAAACTGTACAATATAATTCATGGTGTTCAAGCACTCTGTCCAATGCTTGTTTCTGAGCTGATTTTACAGATTCAAGTTGCGTATTCACAACCATACCATTCTCAATCATCGTACTGCACGCACGTTGAAGTTGCCCATTAACTTCAACGACACATGAGTCACACGTTTCAATCGGTCCTAAAGATTCGTTGTAGCATATAGACGGCACAAAGGATAACTTTTCAGCTTTAATAAAGTCCAATAGCCTCATGCCCTCTTCTACAAGAAAATCTTTACCATCAATTGTTATAACCTGATGTTCTTGCATATTGACTACCCCCTCTATGAAATTATGCCCAAAAAAGCCAAATATAATCATCTTTAAATGAAAAGGCTTACTTTTGATTATAATTTTGTAATTTTACAATTGCAAATAATTGTTACGTTTACTATATCGAAAAATTTTCAGAAATTTCAAAAATATCATTGATACACTGTAAAATTTTTGCTAATCTATGAATATTCTTAGTTCGAAAGAAGGTTTTACAATGGTTACATTTATTTCTAGTATTATTATTTTAATTTTGGGGTATATCTTTTACGGAAAATATGTTGAACGTGTATTCGAGATACATCCAGATAAACAAACTCCAGCGTATAGTAAACAAGATAATATGGATTTTGTACCTATGCCTGCTTGGAAAGGATGGATGATTCAACTGCTCAACATAGCTGGATTGGGTCCGATATTTGGTGCAGTAGCTGGTGCTTTATATGGACCTGTAGCATTTATCTGGATTGTTGTAGGTTGTATCGTCGCTGGAGGTGTACATGACTACTTCTCAGGCATGCTAAGTTTGAGACATGGCGGTGCACAGTTCCCTATGCTTGTACAACATTATTTAGGTAAGATTATTAGAGTGTTCACAGACGTTGTGTCTGTCGTCTTGATGGTGCTCGTTGCAGCTGCTTTTGTTGCTGGTCCAGCTCAATTATTATCAAGCAAGACACCTATTTCATTCTTCGTAGCATTAGTTATCATTTTTACATACTTTATACTAGCAGCTATTCTTCCTATCAATAAAATAATTGGACGTATTTATCCAATATTCGGTGTTATCTTAATCGTAATGGCAGTTAGTGTAGCCGTTGCTCTAATATTCAGTGGTAAACCTATTCCTGAAATTACCATTCATAATATGCATCCTAAAGAACTACCTGTTTGGCCATTACTTATGGTGACAATATCTTGTGGTGCAATTTCAGGTTTCCATTGTACGCAAAGTCCAATCATTTCACGAACAGTTAAAAATGAATCAGAAGGTAGAAAAGTCTTTTATGGTGCAATGATTTCAGAAGGTATTATTGCATTAATTTGGGCAGCAGCTGGTATGACATTCTTCGGTGGTACAGAAGGATTAGCAACAAAATTACAATCTATTGGTCCAGCTGGTGTAGTTGACCAAATCTCAATGGAACTATTAGGACCATTTGGTAGTATCCTTGCACTACTTGGTGTTATCATCCTACCTATTACAACTGGTGATACTGCACTTAGAAGTTCAAGAATGATTATAGAAGATTTCATGAGAGATAAAATAAATATTAAACCAAAAGTATTAATGATTGCAGCAAGCTTTGCTGTAGGATTACCAGCTTTCTTACTATCAACAATTGATTATTCATTCTTATGGAGATACGTTGGATTCTCTAATCAAATCGTCGCAACCGTTATGTTGTGGGTAAGTGTAAGTTACTTATTAAGATATGGCAAGAAACATTTAGTAGCCGGGATACCAGCATTATTCATGACAGCTGCAATTAGCGTGTATGTGTTATATGCACCTGAAGGATTATCATTACCATATCAAACATCTGTAATAGGCGGATCAGTGGTATTTCTAATTGTCGCTTCATTATATGTACGTGCAATTATTAAACATGCAGATCCAAGTAGAATCCCGACACCTACAAGAGATTTATATACATCATAAAAATTGAGACTTCCGATTATACGTCGGAAGTCTTTTTGTTGAGTATGTTTGGTGTGAAGTGATGATTATGGGGTTTTTAGTTACAGTTTGGTCGGGTTTTGTAATTAACAGCCCCCTTAGTTACACTTCGACCGACTTTTGTAATTAACTCACCCACTATATACATGCCGTTTTTGGAATCCCAAAACTACCAAACCTCCTATTATTGTTAAAGGATACAAATAATCATATATTTTTTATAATCACAATCTATCTATAATATTGAAACAGTTGTACTATTGTATTACATCATATTTTAAAAAGGAGAGATTATTCATGTCTATAGACATAAAATCATTAGAAGATACGTATCCTATTATTTCTAATATTAAACGTGGAGAAGAAATATTTTGGAAAAACCCTGACTATTTAGCGACTACTGACTTACCATTTTCAATGGATGATGTATTAGATGCTGAACAAAGATTGGCACGTTTTGCCCCGTATATTGAAGAAGTCTTTCCTGAAACGAAACAAAATAATGGAAAAATTGAATCTCAAATTTTTTCATTAGATCATTTCAAAAGAGCACGATTCAGCCATTTAAAGGGACATTTATTACTTAAAGGTGACCACGCTTTACCTATTTCTGGTTCTATTAAAGCACGTGGTGGCATTTATGAAGTGCTAAAGTTTGCTGAGGAAACGGCAATTAAAGAAACTAATTTTACGATTAATAGTGATTACCGCCTACTTGCTACTGAACAATATCAATCTATTTTCTCTAAATACAGAATCGCTGTTGGATCAACTGGCAATTTAGGATTAAGCATTGGTATTATGAGTGCCAAATTAGGTTTCAAAGTAACAGTTCATATGTCTCAAGATGCTAAGACATGGAAAAAAGACCTTCTCCGTTCTAAAGGAGTCGAAGTCGTAGAACATGTTCAAGATTATGGTTATGCTGTAAAAGAAGGTCGTAAAGTTGCAGCAGATGATTCATATTGCCACTTTGTTGATGATGAAGCATCTAAAGATTTATTTTTAGGATATGCAGTCAGCGCACTAAGACTTAAACATCAATTGAAAGACTTAAATATTCATGTAGATAAAGAGCATCCGTTATACGTCTATTTACCATGTGGCGTTGGTGGTGGTCCTGGTGGTGTCGCATTTGGATTAAAACTTATTTATGGTGATCATGTATATCCTATCTTTATTGAACCTTCTGAAGCACCTTGTATGACTTTAGGTATGATTACACAACTACATGATCAAATTTCCGTTCAAGATATAGGTTTATCTGGAAAAACAATTGCAGATGGTTTAGCAGTCAGTCGCCCTTCTAAATTAGTCGGAAACATAATGACTTCACTATTGTTTGGTTCATGTACTGTGAATGACCATCAACTTTATCTTTATTTAAAATCTTTAAAAGATCATGAAAATATCTTTATAGAACCTTCTGCTACTTCAGGTTTCCAAGGTTTGAAATATATTCATGATTTAAATTATGATTCTGAAAATGCCACGCACCTCGTTTGGTCAACAGGTGGTAATATGGTGCCAGAAAATGAACAAAAGATTTATTATCAAGAAGCTGTAGATATAGAAAAAAGGGGTTATGAAGATTGATTTTATTAATTATTCTAGGCATTTTAGCAGGGTTATGTGTACCATTACAAACATCTATTAATACGAAACTTGGTAGTTACACGAAATCACCCATACTCGCATCATTTTATTCATTCTTAATTGGAACCATTGTGTTAATCATTGTGAATACTATTATGAATCCACAAAAATTAACACCTTCATTTATAATGAATCAAGACTTTTCATACGTTTGGTTTACAGGTGGTCTATTAGGCGTCGTCTTTTTAACAGGTAATTTATTGTTACTTCCAAGAATTGGCGCAGCATTAACAGTCGTGATGACAGTTTCTGGTCAAATCATTATGGGACTGATCATCGACCAATTTGGATTATTTGATGCTGACATTCATACAATCAATATCGGAAGAATTTCTGGCGTAATTCTGATGTTACTGGGTATATTATTAATGAATTATAAAAAGAAATCATCACGTGTCATTACAACACAATCTAATCATACAAACTATTGGATGATACTCGGTATTATGACTGGTTGTCTTCCACCTATTCAAACAGCTATTAATAGTGCACTCAGATATGAAGTAGATTCATTTTATTTTTCTGCACTTATTTCATTTGCTGTTGGGACAATCGCTTTATTCTTTCTTTCACTTATTCTTGTTCGAAGAATTCGTTTTAGCTTCCATCAACCTGAACAAGGTACGATTAAACCGATTTACTTTATTGGTGGTGTATTAGGTGTTGTATTTGTTACGACGAACATATTACTTATGCCTGAACTCGGTGCAGCACTTACATTAATGGTCGTTATATTTGGACAAATGTTAATGGGGCTCTTAATTGATCATTTCGGTTTATTTAATACACCAAAATTTAAAATTACAACGAGACGATTAATTGGCGCAATATTAGTCTTTGTTGGCATTGTCATTCTTAAATTATTCTAATTTAACACTAAGGAGGTCGTTGTGATGGATCTTTCACTTAAATCAGGCGATGGTATGTTGAACATTAGAGTTGGCGCAATCATCAAAGATAAGCATGGTTATTGTTTCCACTATGATAAAAAACATGATTATTATGCATTAATTGGTGGGAGAGTAAAATATTTCGAAAGCTCGGACTCAGCTATTAAACGTGAAATCAAAGAAGAACTCAATATTGAATGTGATGATATTTACTTTTTAACGACTGTTCAAAACTTCTTTGAATATGAAAGTACGTCTTATCACGAAATATTATTTATTTATCATGCTACAATTAATGAATCTTTAGATGATTTAACCATTCCATTCGATCAAAAAATTAAATATGTATCATTAAAAGTCTCAGAAATTCCTGAAATCAAACTGCTACCTCAAAAAGCAAAAGAAATCATTTTGAAAAGAGTAGACGTTCAGCCACTATTTATAGACAGAGATTTACCTAATTAATATTTATTTCTATTAAGAACGCGAAAAAACGCGTTCTTTTTTTATTATTTATAGTTCTTATAATCAATTAATCTGTCCAATTCTCATTTTAAATAAAAATTATTCTATTAACAATTTGTGTACAAAACGTAAAATTTACTCAAAAAGCCCTGTTTAATGTTTAGTTTTTACACTTTTAGGTTATTATATCTAAATATATAACAAAGTAGCTCTGTAATTCTTTCTGTATTTTTTATTCTTTTACTTGTCACTTTGCTCACTTTAAATTATAATTAGTATGAAATTAGAATTATTATAATTAAGAAATCTTGAGGAGGATTATGATATGAGTAATAAATCAAAACTTACAGGACTTTTTGGTGCGCCAGTATCAGATCGTGAAAATTCATTAACTGCTGGTAAACGCGGACCACTTGCTATGCAAGATATTTATTTCTTAGAACAAATGGCACATTTCGACAGAGAAGTGATTCCAGAGCGACGTATGCACGCTAAAGGTTCTGGTGCGTTCGGTACTTTTACTGTTACACATGATATAACACAATATACAAATGCTAAAATATTCTCTGAAATTGGTAAGCAAACTGAAATGTTTGCACGTTTCTCTACAGTTGCTGGTGAACGTGGTGCTGCAGAAGCTGAACGTGACATACGTGGTTTCGCACTTAAATTCTATACTGAAGAAGGTAACTGGGACTTAGTTGGTAACAACACACCTGTATTCTTCTTCCGTGATCCTAAATTATTTGCAAGTTTAAACCATGTTGTTAAACGTGACCCTAAAACAAACATGCATAACCCACAATCAAACTGGGACTTCTGGACATTATTACCTGAAGCATTACACCAAGTTACAATTTTAATGACAGATAGAGGTATTCCAAAAGGATTCCGTAACATGCACGGTTTCGGTTCACACACTTACTCAATGTACAACGATGCAGGTGAACGTGTATGGGTTAAATTCCACTTCAGAACACAACAAGGTATCGAAAATTACACAGCAGAAGAAGCTGAACAAGTAATTGCTAAAGACCGTGAATCAAGTCAAAGAGACTTATTCAACGCTATTGAAGAAGGCAATTTCCCTAAATGGAAAATGTACATTCAAGTTATGACTGAAGAACAAGCAAGAAATCATAAAGATAACCCATTTGACTTGACTAAAGTATGGTTTAAAGACGAATATCCATTAATTCCAGTTGGTGAATTCGAATTAAATCGTAACCCAGAGAACTATTTCCAAGATGTTGAACAAGCTGCATTTGCGCCAACAAACATCATCCCTGGTATAGACTTCTCTCCAGATAAAATGTTACAAGGTCGTTTATTCTCTTACGGAGATGCGCAACGTTATCGCTTAGGTGTTAACCACTGGCAAATCCCAGTAAACTCTCCAAAAGCTGCAACAAATGTTTGCCCATTCTCAAGAGATGGACAAATGAGAATAGATGGTAACCAAGGTGGCGGAATTAACTACTATCCAAATAGTTATGAAGCGCATCAATCACAACCTGAATACAAAAAACCAAGTTTAGAACTTGAAGGTGAATTATACGAACACGACTTCCGTGAAGATGACGATAATTACTATGAACAACCAGGTAAATTATTCCGTCTCCAATCACCAGAACAACAACAACGTATTTTCCAAAATACAGCTAACGAAATGCAAGGCACTACTGACGAAGTAAAACACCGTCACATCCGTAACTGTTACAAAGCAGATCCAGACTACGGTAAAGGTGTAGCAAATGCATTAGGCATTGATATCAACTCAGTTGATTTAGAAGGATAATATATAAATAGCGTATAGGACAACGAATGTCCTATACGCTATTTTTTAAGTAGTGTCTGAGACATCTCGGTGTCTCAGACTACATTATTATGAAGTTTAGAAATTGAGTATCGCTAACTTCCTTTATTCTGAATTCTGGTAATTAGAATGCTGTAACTTCCATTATTCTGAATTCTGGTAGATAGAAACTGCTCACTTAGAGACATTTCTCGGAATTCTGTCCCTAACGACACCTCTTACGGACACTTCTCGGAATTCTGTCCCTAACGACATCTCTTACGGACATTTCTCAGAATTCTGTCCCTAACCCCCACTCTTACGGACATTTCTCGGAATTCTGTCCCTTCATATCATCAACTTATTATAATTGACTTACTTTTTTAGCTTTAATCATGTGTAAGAAATAGAATGCGACTAATCCTATTAAGGCTACGATAGACATTGCTAGATATAATCCTGAATATCCGATTGAATGTGTGAAATTACCTAGTACATATGGTCCGAATCCTAATCCGAAGTCTAAGCCTATGAAATATGTTGATGTTGCTAATCCCATTGCTTCTATTGGAGATACTTTAACGACTAATGCTTGGAATATAGATTGTAAGTTACCGAATCCTAATCCTATAAATGCACCTGCGATTAATAAGATCACACCATTACTTGCAATACTAATTAAGAATAAACCGACAATTAAACATATAAATGCTGGTATTGTAACGATATTCTCACCGCGTTGGTCCATAATTCTTCCTGTAAATGGTCTTGTAATTAAGACTGCTACTGCATAAACAACAAAGAAGAAACTTGCTGCATCTACTAAATGATTTTCTTGTGCAAAGAATTGAATAAATGACAATACTGATGAATATGCAATACTAACAATTACAACTACGATTGCAATTGGTAAGGCATGTACTGAGAAGAAATCAGTAAGTTTAAATCCTTTTTTCTCTTCTGTTTTGACACTAGCCATTACAGGTGTTTCAACTTTCATGAATAGTGACATAACAAATGCTACAACAATAAGTATCGTACAAATTGTAAATAGTCCAGACATTGGAATGTGTTGATATAGTAATAAGCCTATAAATGGTCCGATTGCTGTACCGAGTACCATACTTAAACTATACATACTGATACCTTCACTACGACGTTGTGCTGGTGTGATAAATGCTGCAATTGTTCCTGTAGCTGTACTTGCTACCCCACTTGCAATACCATTTAGAATACGTACGATTAATAACAATGCGAATGATGATGCAGTCACGAGATATAAACCATTTGTGATAACTAGTAGAATCCCACCGATGACTAACACTTTTTTACTACCTACTATATTGATATATTTACCTGTTAAAAATCTACCTACTAATGATCCAACAATAAATAATCCTGATGCTAGACCAGCCATACTGTCTGAAACTCCAAATGTTTCCTTACTATAACCACCTACTGTTACTAATAGTAAGTACATTGATAAAAATATAAAAAAGCTAATAACAAAATTAAATATAAAATCTTTTGTCCAAATCGGTTTCTTAATTTGGTCATTCATTACTCTGTTTCCTCCTCTATTAAATAACTTCTCAAATTCTCTAAAATCTCATGTGCCTTATTAAGTTCCGCTTCTTCGACACCAATTGCTTGCAGACATTTTTCTTGAAATACACCAATTCTATGATGAATTTCATCGAATTGATTTTGACCTTGCTCAGTTAAAGTAAGGAATTTTTCTCTTTTATCTTCTTTACTATTAACTGCTTGAATCAATTCCCGTTCGATCAATTTTTTTATAATTTTACGAGCTGTAGGCTTCTCAATAAAAGAACGCTTTGAAACTTGTACCAGTGTAGTTGGTTGATTAAATGCAATATCATGCAACACTTTGTACTGCGCAGCATATAAATCAAACGGTTCCAATATCTCATTAATATGATGAATATATGGTCGATACAAATTTGTATAGGAATATAAAAAGTTCTTCATTGTTTTCACCTTTTCTCATAAAAATATAGTTAGCCTTGCTAACTAATACTCAATTATTCTACGCCCATTGTCATGTTATGTCAACACCCATTTACGCTTCTAACAACAATTTTTCAAAAATTTCTATTATAATTAAATTAAACAAATATAAGGAGAAACTTGATATGTTAAATGATTTTTATGAAAAATTATCTAAGAAAGAAAATAAAATGATTGAAATCAGAAGATACTTACATGAGCATCCTGAGTTATCTTTTGAAGAAAGAGAGACAGCCCAGTATATTGCTGACTTTTATAAAGATAAAGATGTAACATTGCAAACGCATATCGGAGGAGAAGGAATTTACGGTATTAAAGTAACAATTGATTCTGGTAAACCAGGTAAGACATTAGCGTTACGCGCTGATTTCGATGCTTTACCAATAAAAGAAGATACTGGCCTACCTTTCAGTTCTAAAAATGAGGGTGTCATGCATGCATGTGGTCATGACGCGCATACTGCTTATATGATGGTCCTTGCTGAAACTTTAATTGAAGTGAAAGATCAACTTAAAGGTAAGATTGTCATCATTCACCAACCTGCTGAAGAAAAGCCACCTGGTGGCTCACAATACTTAATTAAAGATGGCATTCTTGATGGCGTTAATAATGTCATCGGCGTCCATGTCATGAGCGCACTTGAAAGTGATCACGTTTATTATAGAGAAGGCAATGTTCAATCTGGTCGAAATATATTTAAATTAAAAATCACAGGTCGTGGTGGTCATGGTTCGTCACCACATTTAACAAATGACCCAATTGTTGCAGCAAGTAGCTTTGTCATGTCTGTACAAACAATCGTTTCAAGAAGATTGAATCCATTTGATATGGGCGTTATTTCTATCGGTTCATTTGATGGTAAAGGACAGTTTAATATCATTAAAAATGAAGTCACCCTTGAAGGTGACGTTAGAGGTATGAACGAAGAAACACTACAACTCATTGAATCAGAAGTTAAACGACTTTCTAAAGGTCTAGAATCTATGTATGGTGTTCAATGTGAACTTGAATATACGAGAGATTATCCAGTTCTATATAATGATCCTGAATTAACGAAACAAGTTGCGAAAGCAATTGAAGCGGCTAATATTCCTGAAGTTAAAAGTGTTGAACGTTGCGAACCACAACCACCATCAGAAGATTTCGCTTACTATGCAAAAGAATTACCTTGTACATTCTTCTATGTAGGCGCAAGTCCAAAAGATAAAGAAACATTCCCTCATCATCATCCTAAATTTGATATTGATGAAGGTTCTCTACTTATTGCAGCTAAATCAGTAGCTGCTGTTACCTTTGATTATTTAGGTGTTCAATAATCCATTTACTTAACAGATGTTAAGTAATGTCACACCGAGTGTAAATTTACCTGACTCATATTTCTTTTTTCTTATTTTATATTTTATACTTTTAAAAAAATAAGGAGTTGAGGGAAGATGAGTCAGACAGATACACTTTTATTATTCGGATGTACGTTGTTAGTTTGGTTAATGACACCTGGATTAGCATTATTTTACGGAGGATTAGTTCAATCTAAAAATGTTTTAAATACTTCCATGCACAGTATTTCAGCAATTGTTGTTGTAACATTCACGTGGGTATTAATAGGATTTTCTATTAGTTTTGGCGGTAACAATTTATGGATAGGTGATTTCTCACATGCGTTATTAAACGGAGTTGGATTCACACCTAATGGTAATTTTAGTGAAACCATTCCATTCGCATTATTTATGCTTTTCCAATTAACATTTTGTACCATTGCCGTTTCAATTCTTACTGGTTCAGTAGCTGAAAGAATGAAATTCGGACCATTTTTAATCTTTATGAGTTTATGGGTCATTCTAGTTTATAGCCCAGTAGCACATTGGGTATGGGGTGGCGGCTGGATTCACAAACTTGGTGCAATTGATTTTGCTGGTGGTACAGTAGTCCATATTTCATCTGGTGTTTCTGGACTTGTACTTGCCCTACTACTTGGTTCTAGAAAGCCTAGCAATAAAAAACCACCACATAATTTAGTCATTACTCTAATCGGTGGTATTCTCGTATGGTTCGGTTGGTTTGGCTTTAATACAGGATCAGCACTCACTTTCGATTCAGTTGCCATGCTCGCATTTGTTAATACAATATTAGCATCATGTGCAGGTATTGCCGGTTGGTCTATCTTTGAATATATTCAAAAGAAAAAGGTCACTTTAATCGGAACTTTATCAGGAATGTTAGCAGGACTCGTAACGATTACACCAGCAGCAGGTTTTGTCGGTTACGGAAGTGCAATGATTCTAGGAATATTAGGTGGATTCGTTTGTTACTATGTTATCACGCACCTTAAAGTATTACTTAACTATGACGATGCATTAGATGCATTCGGTTTACATGGATTTGGAGGGGTCGTTGGTGCAATAGGAACAGGTTTATTCCAAAATTCTAGCGTTAACTCAACAATAGCAGACGGTGTATTCTTTGGTGGTGGCATTATGCCAGTAGTCGTACAAATCGTTGCCGTCGTCGTAACAATCGCATTTAGTGGAATTATGACTTACATCATCGCTAAAATCATCAGTATCTTTACAACATTAAGAACAGACGAAAAAGCAGAACTAGAAGGCTTAGATACCGTCTTCCATGGCGAAACCGCATATGGATACGAACTCAAACAAGAAAAAGCATAAAAATATAGCTATGAAAAAACAAGCATATCACTTAACTGAATCATTCAGTCATAACGTGATATGCTTGTTTTTGTTTATAATATTAATACTTAAGCTTATTCCGCTTCTTTCTTCTTACGTGGATAGCCTATTATAATAGACGCGATACCGCATATGCCTAATAAATATGGATAAAATGAATATGGTAATAGTGATACTGTTGATATTCCTGCGACGCTTGTTGCTGCTAATACTTGTGCGCCGTATGGGATAATTCCTTGTACTGTACTCGCAAATATATCTAATATACTTGCTGATTTTCTGCGATCAATTTGATAATCATCTGCTATTTCTTTGGCGAGTGGTCCTGCTGTAATGATTGAAATTGTGTTGTTAGCTGTTGCTAAATTCGTCACGCCTACTAAACTGGCAATACCAAATTCTGCGCCGCGTTTAGATTTTAAGCGTTTCGTTACGGTATTGAGCAACCATTTTATTCCGCCATGATATTCTATTAGACCGATCATACCACCGATTAATAATGCAATCATAGAAATATCTTGCATGCCGATAAGTCCATCTGAGATTGCTTTTAAATTTTCTCCAAGTGTAAATGAGCCCTCTAATAATCCTATTAAGCTTGCTACGATGACACCAAGCACTAATACCATCAATACGTTCATCCCACATAACGCACTAATTAATACAAATAAATATGGAATGACTTTAATGATACTATAGCCACCTTGACTGGCATCTGTCATACCTGCATCTTTTGTAACAAACCATAGAATAAGCACTGTTAAGATTGCACCAGGTAATACAATTAAGAAATTCATCTTAAATTTATCGCTCATTTTCGTTTGTTGCGTTCTAACTGCTGCGATGGTTGTATCTGAAATCATTGATAAGTTATCACCGAACATTGCACCACCTACGACAGTTGCTGTTGTTAAAGCAAGTGAGATATCTGTCGCTTCTGAGATACCTACGCCTACCGGTGCTAATGCTGCTACTGTTCCCATTGATGTACCCATAGCTACTGAAATAAATGCACCAACTATGAATAAACCTGCTAATAAAAACTGTCCGGGAATTAAAGATAATCCTAAATTAACAGTTGAACTTACAGCACCCATACTTTTAGCTGTTTGACTAAACGCACCTGCCATTAAAAAGACAAATACCATTAATAAAATGTTAGGATGAGCTGCGCCTTTTGTAAATATATCTAATTTCTTAGCTAAAGGTGTCTTTGGATACATGGCACATGCAAAGACTGCCGCAATAAGAATCGCTACATTTAAAGGTAAGTAATTAAAATCTTTCATGATTAATCCAGTACCTATAAACAGCGTTACAAATACGATTAACGGTAATAAAGCTATAAATGATCCTTTATGATTAATTTGATTCATTATTTTCTCCTCTTATATATCTTGAATACTTTAAAAGGGTACAGGACATATTGATTCTCGTCAATTATTAATTTTTAATTTTACCATTTGATGATTAATTCATCAAAATCAGGTAATATAGCTATCATAAGATTAAAGCAAATGTTAAGGGGTTCAATTATGATTATTAGTAATACAATTAATGATTTTTTTAATAACTTTCATTTAAATGAACAGTCTAGGCTTTCATATTTTACAAAGTATCGTACAGAGTTTCAACATGCAGGTTATGATGAACATGTACTATGTCAAAATATCCATCCAAAGCTTCTTAAATTAGAACAAGACCTTCCCTTAATTTTAAAAATAAACACGAAATTGGTTCATATTATCTTTGAAGTAAGGCTGAAATTTCTAAAGCAATATCAAACATATTTAAGGCCAGATATTTATTTTCTTGTTGGGACATATAAAGAAGATGCTTCAATTCAATTAGAAGGTAACGCACATTTATATTTATTTATAGAGTCTCTATGTCATAAATATGATTTATTAAACGATGTGATAGCCTACTATTTTGCGAAGTTATACATATATGAAATCATTAAAGATTACAATTCTGAAAAGATTACGACGACTATTTTGAACAATAAACATGTCATATTAGAAGAAGCGCTTATCTTACATATCTTACAGACGCTCAATTATACATATCCTTATAAAGACAGACATGACTTTAAAGCTATTCAACAATTAGCTTCTAAACTTGAATCTGAATTAACGACAGAAACCATCCTTCAAGTCATTCAAAAATAAAAAATACTTTCATATCCTATTCGTTTAGAAGAATTGGTTATGAAAGTATTTTTGTTTATAAAGTTTTCATTAAATCTCTAATTAATATTGTGATGTTATGTTTTTTAGATTGTTCACTTAAGAAAAGTGCAATGTCTAATTGTTTCTTATCTGTATCATTTAGAATGCCCATCTCTAATCGTGATTGCACAATATTATAAACTAATTCACTATATAACATATATCTATTCGATTTAATCGTAATATCTAATGCAGATTGAGCATAAGCTAAACATCTGTCATAAGCTTTTTCATTCGAGTAAATATTAGATAATGTGTATAACAATTTGATTTGATAATTATCATCTACATTATAGCGTTTAGCAATTTCTAAACCTTGTTCTAGTGATGACTTTGCTTTTTCATTTTCATTCTGTCTATAGTAGTAAATAGCGCGCGTATTACAGATAGAAACTTGTAATTTCTCATACATATTATGATCCATTAAACGATAAGCTTCTTCTATTAGTTGTAAAGATTGTTCAACATCATCATGCTTATAAAAAGTAATAATAGATCTTACCCACTTCGAAGCAGCAATTTCATCTGTTGAACTATTTGATAAATAATTGCCATCTATAATAGGTATTAGTGCATCATAATCACGATCTTCTAACAATCTTTCTATTACTTTTAACTTCTGTTCTAATTGTGTATCTAACTCATCACCAATATATAAATAGTCCATACTACAATTTAATCTTCTTGAAATGTTAAATAGTAGTTGAGATCCCGGTTGTAATTCATTCTTTTCTATTTTTGAAATTTGACTTTGAGTCGCAATACCTTGCGCTAAGTTCTGTTGAGATAGCTTTAAATCTATTCTCCTTTGTTTGACACGTTCTCCTAATTTCATATATAACGCTCCCCGTATTCAGTTATCGAATTAACATGTTTGAATAACCCACGCTATGCATATCATCTGGTATCGGTGTTGCTGTGCATATTTGTCCCGTCAAATATACACGACCTCCATTCATAAGCATTTTACGATGTATCATATGTTTCGGATTCTGCATGTTAATGTCCTCCTCTTTATTTTAAGTCTCAATGTGTGAAAATACAATTATTTTATCCAGTTACGCCTACTGAATTCCAAGCATTGACTACTTGTTGTACTTCAGTTGAGTTTGCACCATATAAATCAGATGCTGCTTGTTTTAATGCAAATTTAGCATCTAAGAATGAAGAGTTTGAACTTAAGTATTGTGTTAAAGCTCTATAATAGATGTCTTCTGATTTTTCTTTTCCAATTTTAGTAATCGTTAAATAAGCTGCTTTATTTGGTATACCACTATTAATATGAACGCCACCATAGTCACCTTGTTCAGTATTTGGCAAGTTCTGATAATTATTCATATGTGCAGGTTGATTATATTGTTCTGGATTAGAAAGACTTCTTAATCCATCACCTGGTTTACCTGGTGTGTATGCATCTTCTCCCATTAACCAGTCTTCAGGATCAACAAAATAACCAAACACATCTGACATTGATTCATTTAAAGCACCTGGTTGATTCTCATATACAAGATTTGCACTATGTTCAGTAACAGCATGTGTTAATTCATGTGCAACAACATCATCTGCAGCAGACAATGATGTAAATGTTTTGCCATCACCATCTCCATACACCATGTATTGGCCATTCCAAAAGGCATTATTATAATTTCTATCAAAATGAACAATAGAATTAATTTCAGCACCGTTTCCATCATAACTATCTCTATTGTGTGTATTTAAATAGTAGTCATAAGTTTTAGCAGCATTAAAGTGCGCATCCACACCTGCAGCTTGATTTTTACTATTAAAGTTTGTATCCGTATCTGTCATAAGTGAGAAGCTAGACGTTCCATTCTTTGCATCATAAGTATGGATTGTTCCAGAATGTGTTTCATCTTGTAAACCATAGCCATTGCTTATTTTAGTTAAATTGAGTGGCTTTTTAGTATCCCCATTAACACCTACACCACTACCAGCAATATGTTCAATTTTATTTTTCTTACTTACGACTTCACCAGTCTCAGCATCAATTTTAATTTCCCAGCGTGCTGGTTTAGGATCTAAATAAATAATTTCAACATTATAGACTAATTTTTTCTTTTCAGCATTGATCACTAATTCATCTTTATTAACGACTTTTTGTCCTTTAATATTTTTCACTTCATTTTGACTCACGCCGATACTTTCAAAAGCTTTATTAACCGCTTCATCTTTAGATAAGCTTTGTTTATTTGTATATGTAACTTTTTCTGTATTGACATCCCCATTGACGAGTTCTAATTCTTGATTATGATTGGTATGTATTTTGACTTCTTTATCTTCGACAACGTAGTTATCTACTTTAGGTTTCAAAGTATAATGCGTATATCCTAAGTTATCTTTAAATTCATTTGCTACTTCAAATTGTTTGTAACTTTTCTTTATATTTGGATTGCCTGGTAATTGACTCAAAATCTCTTGTGCTTCAGCTTTTGTGTTAATTTCTTGTTTAGGAATTGATTTTAATTCCTTTTGATCTAAAGGGCTACTTTCTTTCGCACTAGCCACATTTGATAATCCTAAAGTCAAAGCCATAACTGAAGTAAAACCTACTGATAAAATTTTTTTCGATCGATACATTTAATCCACCCCTATATATTTTTAGAATAAGTACAACTTAATTATATATAATATGAAGTATAAAGTCATTATAAAAAGTGTAATTTTATATTACGTTTATATTACATATAGAATATCGACATATATTAATTTAGTTTGCTACATTTTGATTTCACGATATACTTGCTCTAAAATATATAGATAAAGAAAGCTTTAAAGGAGGATGCTGATGTTTACAATTATTAAAAATGGTGATTTATATTCACCAAACTATATGGGTCAGCAATCGATACTTATTCAAGGGCGATCTATTATTAAAATCGGAGATATAGATATTGAATTAATAAAGCAACTGGATCCAAACTTAAAGATCATCGATGCTACAGGATATACGGTTATGCCAGGGATTATAGACCCACATATTCACTTGCTCGGAGGTGGAGGTGAAGCGAGTTATGTGACAAGAACGCCAGAAGTTCAATTAACGCATTTAATATCAAATGGTATTACAAGCGTAGTTGGATTGATCGGTACAGATGGTATTTCTCGAACGCTAACGAGTTTATATGCAAAAGCTCAAGCATTAGAAGCTGAAGGTGTCTCTACATATATGTACACAGGTAATTATCACCTACCCGTTACTACAATTACAAACTCCATCAAAGAAGATTTATTTTTAATTGATAAAGTGATTGGCACTGGCGAGATAGCTATAAATGATTTCAGATCATCAATTCCAACAACTGAAGAGCTCTCAAGAATTGTGGCGGATACAACAGTTGGCGGTATGCTAAGTGGAAAAGCTGGTGTAACACATTTTCATATAGGTACAGGTAAACATAAATTGAAACAAATTCATGACCTAATCGAGCATTATGATGTTAAACCGAACAAACTATATGTTACACATTTTGATAAAGGTATAGATTTGTTAGAAGAAGGTATTTCATTAAGTCATAAAGGTGTGTATGTTGATTTAACAGCAAGTACAAATACCCTAGAATACGTCAATTATTACCGAGCACATGGAGGCGACATTTCGAAATTAACCGTTTCTTCAGATGGACATGGTAGTTTACCTAAATTCGATGAACACAATCAACTTGTAGGTTATGATGTTGCAAAATGCAGTACGCTAACTGACCAATTATTTAATTTATTGGTACAAGACTCGAACTGGGAAGAAGTAATTGCTTTATTTACTTCAAATGTCGTAAACGTATTAACACTACATCATAAAGGTCATATCGAAGAACAATATGATGCAGATATATTAATAATTGATGTGAAAAAGAAACGAATAAAAGATGTATTTGCAAAAGGAAAACATATGCTTTCAGATTATAAAATGATTAGAAAAGGTATGTTTGAATAAGATACAAAACAAGCAGGGACAATTTTGTCCCTGCTTGTTTACACTTCTTCCAAGTTTTGTAACTATGGGCGCTCTTAGTTACACTTCCACCGACTTTTGTTACTATGGGCGCTCTTAGTTACACTTCCACCGACTTTTGTTACTAACAGCTGCCTTATTTACACTTCCTACTTAAACACCATCTATAAATTCTATGGAATCAAGCTCTATTTGCTCGCCATCTTCTTTACGCTTTTTAATATGGAATTCTCCCCATTTACATAAGTGCTCTAGTAATTCATTTAATGTACTACCATATTCTGATATCTCGTATTCAACTTTTGGTGGTACTTGTTGATATACAATTCGATTAATAATGCCATCTTTTTCTAACTCTCTTAATTGTTGCGTTAACATTTTCTGTGTAATATGCGGAATAGCTTTTTTAAGTTCAGATGTTCGCATTGTCCCATGCTTTAAATGACACAGTATAACTGGCTTCCATTTACCGCCAATGACATCTATCGTTGCTTCTACACCAATATTATATTCCGTAACTTCCATCATGATTCCTCCCTAAGGCACTTTTTAGTACCTATATGACTTTAAAGTGCGTACTTCCTATTTATCTTATTACGTTTTAAAATATCACATATCTTATAATAAAGGAAGGAATTTAAAAATTGAAAAACAAATTTTCGAATCAACTCGCACTTATATCACTTGCTATCTCAGCTTTTGCTATTGGTTCTACGGAATTTATTAGCGTTGGGTTACTCCCATTAATTAAAGACGCCTTTGATGTGACGATTCCATTAGCAGGACTTACTGTATCTTTATATGCAATTGGTGTTACAGTTGGCGCACCTATCTTAACGCCTTTAACAAACAATATGAAAAGAAAGACTGTTTTGATACTCATTATGGTTGTGTTTATTATTGCTAATGTATTTGCAGGACTTGCAACATCATTTAGTTTATTACTAGCTATGAGAGTCCTCAGTGCTTTCTCACATGGTGTATTCATGTCTATTGCAACAACTATTGCAGCTGACTTAGTCCCTGCGCATAAACGTTCAAGTGCCATCGCCATGATGTTTACTGGATTAACAGTTGCAACGATTACAGGTGTACCATTTGGAACTTGGGTCGGTCAAAACTTCGGTTACGAAATGTCATTCTATACGATTGCTTTAATAGGACTCATTAGTTTAATCGCAAATATATCATTCGTTCCAAAAAATTTAACAGAATATGAGCAAGCACCTATTATTAAACAACTTGCTGTCTTTAAGAACAAACCACTTATGTCTATTTATTTAATTACAGCGCTTGGCTACGGTGGTACATTTGTTGTTTACACATATATGACTGAAATTTTAACGAATATTTTAGGGTTTGAAACAAATAGTATTGTTATTATTTTAATATTGTATGGTGTAATGGTTGCAATTGGTAATACATTAGGTGGAAAATTAACAAACCATGCGCCAACAAAATCATTAACGATTATTTTTCTATTACAAGCATTAACGTTATTACTTGTTGGATTTACGATGCATTTTCATGTCGTTGGTCTTATCAGTATATTATTAATGGGACTATTCGCATTTATGAATGTACCCGGCTTACAACTTATTGTCGTACTTTTTGCTGAACGTAATAGTAAAGAAACTGTCAATTTCGCTTCAAGTTTAAACATATCTGCATTTAACATAGGTATTACACTTGGATCTGTTATTGGTGGATTTATATTAAATCATTTAACATTATCTAGTACACCTTATTTCGCATTCATCATGGTGCTTGTAGCAAGTATCTTAATGTTTGTCGTCAACAAGCATGAAACAACTGAACCTTTACAAACAACTTAGTAATAATAAAAAAGCGAGAAATGTATGAGATATCAACTGGTACCTCATGCTTTTCTCGCTTTTTAAATACTTCATATTTCTTCATTTTTTAATATTTTTCGGGCATTCTCTTTCAATCGTATGACAGTCTCAATACCTTTTGTACGTTCTAAAAATTCATAAGCTTCTTTAATATGAAAGTTTCTATTAGATGTATTATGAGCATCGCTTCCGACAATATGAATCGCATCTTGTTCTAATAAATAATCAGCTACTCTTTTAGCATCTTCACCATATTTATGAACTAAAGAGCCTGCTGTAACTTGACATAATGCGCTTCTATCAATTAAATCAAATAAAATTTGCGGATCATCTTGAATAGGAATGATACGTTCTGGATGAGCTAATATCGGACGGTATCCTGCATTAAATAACTTTTCAAATGTTTGTTCAGCGAATTCTGGTATCGAGAAAAATGGAAACTCAATTAACACATATCTTGAACCTTCAGTAATAGGTAACAATTCACCAGATTCTAATCCTTCAAGTTCCTCACCAAACATATGAATCTCTTGGCTAGGATAAACTTTAATATCAATATGATGATCATTTAATATAGATTGTACTTCTTCAGTTCTACTTTTAACGATATCGGCATTATTTCTAAATCGATGTTTTATATAATGAGGTGTTGCAACTATATCTGTTATACCTATTTTCTCAGCTTCTCTTGCAAGTTCTAGCATACTTTCCTCATCTAATGGACCATCGTCTAATCCATATAATAAATGATTATGAATATCTATCATGTGCACCTCTCCTTTTGTCACGTATCTATAATCATACAACTTTATTCCCTTATTACTTATATTGTAACAAATAACTGTTTGTAAGCAGTATTAAAATGACTGATTTTTGTAAATAAGCAGAAAAGTTGTTTTTAAGACTATTTTATATGAACATAAAAATATCGACATATAAGGAGTGGGGAAAATGGAATTAGCAAAAGCATTAGAAAGAAGACGCTCTGTTAAATCTTATGAGCCATACGATTTAGATAGAGAAACAATTTATAATTTATTAGATCAAGCTGCATTATCACCTTCAGCTTGGAACTTACAACAATGGAAAGTAATCGTTGTTGATACAGATGAAGCAAAAGAAAAATTATATAACGCGGCTAATAAACAAATTAAAATAAAAGAATCTAGCGCGACATTTATTATTTTAGGTGACTTAAATGCACATGAAACAATTGGTGATATCGCAGATGATTGGATAGACCATAAACATATACCAGCTGATAAGAAATCAGGATTAATACAAAGTGTCCACCAATTCTTTGAAAGTGATTCAAACAGAAGAGACGAAGCAATACGTGGTGCTTCATTATTTGCGATGAGTTTAATGTTAGTCAGTGAAGATGCTGGACTTGCAACTTGCCCAATGATAGGCTTTGACAAACAAGCAGTAATTGATGCATTTAATATTGAAGATAACTTAGTACCAGCAATGCTTATCTCAATTGGTAAAGGTGAAATGAATAATGACAGAGCTTCACGTATACCAGCATCAGCATTTGCGAAATTCGAATAACGAATGTTCTAAATTTGTAAAAAACTCACCTCAATCATGTATGAAAAAGTATTATAATAAAAATAACAAAGTGAGGTGTTTAAAATGAACAAACGTTATCAAAAAGTTCTAGTACTTTACTTAATTTCAACGTTCGTGCCATATGCATTATTCAGTAGAAAAAATGATAGCACGTTAACTAAAACTTGGTTACCAAGTTCATTAGTAGGATACGGTATCTTTGCATATGGACTCAAAGTTTTAACAAAAATGAAAAAAGCAGCTTAAACATAAGCTGCTTTCCGATTATGAGCAACCTGAACTTATGTAAGTTCAGGTTGTTTTTTGTTTGGGGTGGATGGTGGTATGAATGGTGCGAAAGCCTTGGCTTTACTTGGTACTTAAGCCATGACTTGGACAATCTCTTGGCTTTACTCGGTACTTAAGCCAAGACTTAAACGATTTCTTGGCTTTATTCGGTACTTAAGCCATGACTTACACAATCTCTTGGCTTTATTCGGTACTTAAGACAAGACTCAATTCTTTAACCTACACCACACCACTACTTCTCACGATTTACCATTTCTGCATATTCTGCATCCGTTATGGCATAAATGACATCGTCTACTATTTTTTCTTTATGAATTCTATTTTTAGGCATGACCCCTATTTTCTTCATGCCGAGTCTTTTCATCACTTCGCCTGATTTAGGATTAATTGTACTGTGCATTGCTTTTACTTGATTAAGTCCTAATGTTTCAAATGATAGTGATAGCAATGCTAATCCCGCTTCTGTCATATAGCCATTACCTGTAAATTTTAAGTTAAGGGCATAACCGAGTTCTCCGCGTTTATGTTCTTGTTCAACTCTTAAATCGATTGTACCTATTAATTTATTTTCGGATTTTAATTCAATTCCATACTTTCCTAATGGTGCGTTCATATAATATCGAGCAATCACATTTTTAGTTTCTTCTATAGATGAGTGTGTTGGAAATACATGTGTTGTATTCTCAATATCAGATGCATATTCGAATAATGACTCAATATCATTCAAATTAATAGATCTTAAAATAAGTCTTTCTGTTTCTAATATTTGATTTTCTGCTAATTCGACTAATACATTCATACTTAACACCTACTTATGATTGATATTCGTTCAAAGCCAATGCTAAACAACCGATTATACCTTGGTCATCATTTAAACTTGGTGTAACAATATATGTTTCAACTGGTGGCACTGCAATATAATTGTTATTTAATAGTTCAAATTGCTCATGCACTTTTTTTAATAAATGTGTTTGATGCATTACACCACCACCAAAAATGATTTTTTCAGGAGATAACATTAATGCCGTATTAAGTGCTGCTTGAGCAATGTAATAAGCAACGATGTCCCAATCTTTATCATTTTCATGAATTTCTTTTGCAGAAATACCTGCTCTTTTTTCGATTGCTGGTCCTGACGCTAAACCTTCTAAACAATTACCGTGATATGGACAATTACCTTCAAAGTCTTGATCATCTTTATGAATTTTAATAGACATATGTCCCATTTCAGGATGACTTAATCCTTGTACAATTTTCCCTTTAACGATTGCACCGCCGCCGATACCTGTACCTACTGTATAGTAAACCGCTGAGTCAATATTTTTAGCGATTCCTTTTTGATACTCTCCATATAAAGAGGCATTTACATCTGTCGTAAATGCTACAGGTACATCGAAATGCTCTTGAACTGCACCTATAAAATCAAAATTCTGCCACGCAATTTTTGGTGTCGAAGTGATATATCCATATGTATCAGAATCTTTATTGATATCTATCGGTCCAAATGATCCTATACCTATACTACTAATTTGATATTGTTTAAAAAATTCTATAACTTTAGGTAATGTTTCTGATGGCTCAGTTGTTGGTATAGAGATGCGTTCTATTACATTTAAATCTTCATCACCAACTGCACATACAAATTTCGTTCCACCCGCTTCAATCGCTCCTAGAAGTTTCACTTATCTCACACTCTTTCCCATTTTATTTATTTTCATAAGTTATATTCAGAATCATAACGAAATTATTCATTAGAACCATCTCTTCTTCTTGAAGACGATTAACATAATAATTGCTATAACAGCCATAATAATAAGGACAATATAATAGCCTGAATGCCATTCGAGTTCAGGCATATTTGTAAAGTTCATCCCATAAATACCTGCAATTAATGTTAATGGCATAAACACAACAGAATAAATAGTTAATATTTTCATTATATTGTTCATCTTGAATGAATTCAAAGAAATATAATTATCTCGAATATCACTTGTCATTTCACGTGATGAATCTACCATTTCCATTTGTTTCATAAGATGGTCATTAATATGCGTAATATATAGAAATTGTTGTTCATTAAGATGCAACACTTTACCTTCACGCATTCTATATACTAAATCCTTCATTGGTTGAACAGTTCTTTTAATAATTAGCAACTCTTGTCTTAAATCAAATGTGTCATCAATTAACGTCTTTGTTGTAATATCTAAATTATGACGATCTTCGAAATTAAACACCTTGTCTTCAATGTCGTAAATAAACGGAAAATAGTTGTCTACAATATCATCTAGAATATTTAATAATATATCTTTAGGTTCATTTATTTCGATCGTTTCATTAAATAGTTTTCTTTTGATCGTATCGATTTCTTCATAACGTTCTCTATGGAATGTCACGATAAAATCATCACCAATAAAGATATCCACTTCTTCAGACTCTAAAGTCTTTAAATCTAATGCATGGAATACAATAAATTGATAATCGTCATATTGTTTAAACTTCGGTCTTTGTTGAACTTGTGTTGCATCTTCTACTGATAAAGGGTGAAAATCAAAATAATCAACTAATATTTCGGACTCTTCTTTAGTTGGTTCATTTAAATCAACCCATATCCATTTTTTCTCTTCTGAAATATCTTTAGGTGAATTCGTTTCCTTTATTTCATCCTTTAAATTGACATAATAAGTTTTAATCATCTTTTTCACACCATTTTCACTTTACTTTATTTCATATTATACAACTAAAAAAGCAGTGAGCAAATATACTCACTACTAAAAAAAGTTATGAAAATACGACTGTCTTATTACCATTTACGATAACTTTATGTTCACAATGCCATTGCACCGCTCTTGCTAATACTTGAGATTCAACATGTCTACCTGTATGCTTCATATCTTGTGCAGTATATCTATGATTAACTCTTACAACATCCTGCTCAATAATTGGTCCTGCATCTAAGTCTTCCGTAACATAATGACTTGTAGCCCCTATTAATTTAACACCTCTTGTATAGGCTTGTTTATAAGGGTTGGCACCAATAAATGACGGCAAGAATGAATGGTGAATGTTAATAATTTTCAAGTGATGTCTTTCAACAAATACTGGTGATAATATTTGCATGTATTTCGCAAGTACAAGTAAATCGACATTGTAACTTTCACAAATTCTTGTAATTTCATCTTCACTTTCACGCTTAGTTTCTTTAGTTACGCTGACATGATGAAAAGGAATACCCATATCCTCAACAAATTTGCGATTATTCTCGTGATTACTAATGACACAACTGATTTCAATCGGAAATTCTTGTCTATTCGCACGTAACATAATTTCACTTAACGCATGGTCTTCTTTAGACACAAGTAACGCTGTTTTCACTTTTTCTTCAGCATCAAAAATTTGAAAATTAATCTTTCTATTTGTTAGTTCATTCTCTAAAAGCGATTTAACTTCATCGTTTTTATCAAATTCTATACGTAAATATAAATGGTTTTCTTCTTCTTGAATGTCTGTATAGTGATCTAAATGAAATATATTTGAATTTGTATCTTTTATAATAGTGGATATTAATGACGTAATGCCAATTTCATCTTTACAATCAGCCAATAATATATAATGCTTACTCATGTGCCTCATCCTTTGATTAATTTTGGAAATATTCTTACAATATCAACTATTATAAAATTTAATTTAAAAGAAAACAATAAATTACATCATCAGTTTCAGATGTAAACGTATTCATATATTATTTTTCCCAATACATAAATTGGTCTAGTTGTAATGATGCTAACGTTTCACGAATTAATCTTTTGCGGTCATAGTAATTAAGTCCATGTGATTTGAGTTTTGTAATCTTTCCTTCTTGAACGTATTCACCTTTATACAAATTTTTATCCTTCGATACTTTAATCGTCGACTTAGCGCCTTCTTTAGGAGATATAAATAATGGATCAAATATTTTATAAACTAAGTTCCCAAATGTTTGATTATATTTTGTTTTTCCTAAATTAGTTGAAACAGCACCTGGATGTACTGCCGTAACATGTAAGCCATCTTTTGAAAATTTTTCATGTAATTCTTGCATAAAATATAAAGTCGCAAGCTTAGATCTTCCATAAGACTTAATCGGATTAAACCTTAAAGGATATTTAAAGTTTCGTCTTCCAAGATGTGCAAATAAATATGCGCCAGATGATACGATAATAATTTGTTTGTCATGACTATTCATAATTGAACCAAATAATATATGCGTTAGCATAAAGTGTCCTAAATAGTTCGTACCAAACATTAATTCGTAACCATCTACTGTTTTTTGTCTTGTTAATGACATGACGCCTGCATTATTGATAAGACAGTCGACAAAAGGATATCGTTCTAAAACAAGTGTCGCAGCTTTCATAACATTTGCTAAATCTGATAAATTACACTTAATGACATCTACTGTTATATGTTGATGTTCCGCTTCTAAAAGCTTTTTTAAGTCATTGCCTTTATCAACATTTCTACATAACAAAATAATAATGTCATAATCGTGTGCTAATTCAATAACGGTTGATTTTCCTATTCCTGAAGTTGGTCCAGTGATTGCTAGAATTCTATTCGACATTGTTTATCTCCTTATTTTTATTGCTTTTTCACATAATGTTGATGTACATAAATCAGTTCTTTAGCCATTTCTTTAATGACTTCAGTAGAAATAAGTTGATCTTCAGCATGGGACAATAACAAATTTAAAGGAACATGCTCACCTGAAGCTTCTGATTGAATCAGGTCCTTATGCACTTTATGTCCTTCAACTAAAAATTGATTACCTTCAGAAACTAAGTTCTCAGATGTTTCAAAATTGCCTTCTTTTGCTTCTTGAATTGCTTGCATATAATTACTTTTTGCCATTCCTACATTTGTAATAATTTGAAAAGCAATTTGTTCATATTTTTCCATATTCTCACCTTATTCCATTAAGCTTTCGGCATGTTTCAATACACCTTCTCCATCCATCATGCCATATTGTTGCATATCAATAACGTCTACTGGTACTTTACCATTTGCTACTTTTTCTACTTGTGCTTTTTGAAATCTTACTTGTGGTCCTAGTAGAATAACATCTACTTCATCAACTTTTGTTTCTGCTTCTGATAAAGCTAACGCCTCAACTTCATAATCTTTACCTTCTTTATTTGCAGTATCTTGCATTTTTTTAACTAACATACTTGTAGACATACCCGCTGAGCAAACTAATAATATTTTTTTCATGTTAATCTTTCTCCTTTATATTAAATTTAAAATGTGCCCAAGGTTTTAAATAGTTGAGCAGTGGTAAATCATGTGGCTCAATTCTGCCAATCACATTGACTTTCCCAGTATTGAGCATTGGCTTTAATGCAATTTGTAATTCACCTTTATATTGACCATATTCTTCATTGTCTATTAATATGTCGCCTCGTTTAATAGCAACTGTATGATGTGCTGGAAATGGTTCATTTTTATATTTCACACGACTTTGTGTTGAACGAATCATATACTCACTGACATCACCTCTATAAAAATGTGGCTCTTCGATTGCAATTTTCTTCTCTAAGTCAGAAATTTCATCAAATAATTTTGCATCAAATGTAATCGGTTCATCTTTCAAATGACTCAAAATCTCTAATTCCGCTTCAGACGGGTAACAATTGCTGATAATGACATCATCTATCAACCCTGTAGCCCATAAATGTTGCGCTTGAGTCGTTACTGGTAAACCTCTATGATCTTCTAAAGTAGGCAAACCTTCAGTAACAGGCCATGGTCCAAAGTCACCTACTTTACTTGAAACAAATGCTGCTGTTCTTAAACCATATTTTTTGAATTTTTTACTACCTTCTAAAAAGAATGCTTCTGATATTCCTGCATATCGATGCGGATAAAAATTATGACATCCAACTAAACAAGCGCGATTCGGCTCAAAATCCATCACATTATCAATATAATGATTCATCACACTCATATTCAGTTCAATCTTAATGCCATAAGGATTATAGGTCATGTCACTTGTTTCTTTCGCTCCTACACCTTCATCAAGTCTAATACCGTCTACACCTAACTCATTGAAAAAAGATAAATCATTTGGTTCAATGCCTAGTACTTTAAATGTGCGAGGTGCCACATCTATAAAAATTTCAAAGTTTAAATTTTTAGCATAACGAATTGTTTTTTCAATTATAGGTAACAATGTCGCTTTATTTTCATCAGTAAGTTGCAATAAATTTGTAAATATTCTCGTATAACCGTACTGATGAGCTTTTTCGATATATTGAACATCTTCATCTTCATTTGATTTTCCTGGATATAAAGAAATTCCTAACCGTTTCATCAAACTTCACTTCCATTCGCAATATATTTCTTTTTTTATAATTTTGAATAATTTATCTATTTAGTTTATACTATAACAAAATTGAAGCGCTTACAAATGAAGGGGGATTTTTATGAATAACTTTGCTACATGGATAGAAGGCAAACTTTCAGGTCCAATGACAAAGCTTTCTAACCAGCGTCATTTACTCGCCATTCGTGACGGGGTCATTTCAGCACTTCCATTTATTATATTCGGCTCATTTTTCCTAATATTTGCGACACCACCGTTGCCTGAATCTTGGGCAATTACTCAGTGGGCAACAGAACATGCTGAGCAAATTTTAATTCCATATAGAATGACGATGTTTATCATGAGTTTGTATATTGTGTTTGGTATAGGTTACAATCTCGCCAAATCCTATGACTTAGATCCATTGTCAGCAGCACAACTTTCCACTGCTGCATTCTTATTAACAATCGCACCAACTATGGATAAAAAATTAGGTTTCGTATTACCAATGACCAATTTAGGCGGTCATGGTCTATTTGTTGCAATGTTTGTTGCAATCTTCTCAGTAGAAATATATCGATTATGTAAAAATAAAAATATTACGATCAAGATGCCACCTCAAGTACCGCCATCAGTAAGTCGCTCATTTGAATCTTTAATCCCAGTAGTTTTTGTACTCGGTGCAATGAGTATCATTACAGTAGTGTTCCAACTTGATTTACATACACTCGTTGATAAAATCGTAGGTCCACTCGTCTTTGCAGGAGATACATTACCTGGTGTACTAGTACCTGTATTCTTAACAACTTTCTTCTGGGCATTTGGTATTCATGGTATGTCGATTGTCGGGACAATCGAACGTCCTTTATGGGAAGTTTATTTAGCTAAAAATGCCGAAGCACATGCTGCTGGAGAACCATTACCACATATAGCACCAGAAACATTTTTCCAATGGTTTGTTTGGATAGGCGGCGCAGGTGCTACATTAGGACTTGTCATTTGTATATTATTATTTGCAAAATCTCAGTTCTTGAAGAAATTCGGTAAAGCCGTATCAATACCATCATTATTTAATATTAATGAACCAGTAATTTTTGGATTGCCAATCGTATTAAACCCAATCATGGTTATTCCATTTATTATCATTCCGTTAGTATTAACCATTATAACCTACTTAGCAACATTGTTAGGACTCGTAAATGCCACAAGCGTAATGGCACCTTGGACATTACCAGCTCCAATCGGTGCATACTTAGCAACAGGTGGCGATTGGCGAGCAATCGTACTCGTACTATTTAATATCGCCGTATCAGTCATAATATATTTCCCATTCTTCAAAATGTACGACCGTAAAATGGTCTTAGAAGAAAGCGGCGAATCAAAAGAACAAATCGAACAAGATATGAAAGAAGGCAAATAGTAGGAAAAGAGGAATCCTCAGGGACACAGTTTCATATGTCCCTGAGGGTTTTTATTGTGATATGTGGGAAATGTCACGCCTTAATTTAGGTATTAAGACGAAATGTGCGGAATCTCTTGGCTTAAGTTGGATATTAAGCCATGACTTGGACGATCTCTTGGCTTAAGTCAGTAGTTAAGCAAAGACATGGATGAGTTCTCGTGTGCTTACTTCTCCTTTAACTCACATCTTTCCACATCCATATTCAACAACACTCTGCACCATACCCAATACACCTTCGCCCCCATAGGTCCATACTCAACAAACCTCCACACACAAAAACAAACCCTTACCCCCATATTCCTCATTCCACAAAAAAGCCTGATACAGCTATTGAACTGTACCAGGCCATCCCTACTATATTAAATAATAATATCAATAAAGAACCATATGATCATGACTACCATAATCAATGCTTTTGCTATTGAGCTTGTTAAGAATCCAAGTAATGATCCTACACTTGCATTTGTTGCAGCTGCGATATCACCTTTTTGAATAATTTCTGTTACAAATACTAATACAAATGGAACGATTATGATTCCAAATGGAGGAAATACGAAACAACCGATGATGACACCGACTGCTGCCATTGTCTCTCCTAATTTAGAACCACCAAATTTCTTAACGAAATAACTATTCATAATAATATCTGACAAGATCATAAATATTGTAAATACAATCATTACTACCCAAAATATCCAAGACAATTTGCTTGAATCAATTGCAAAGTGATAAATGAAGTACCCTATCCATATAAATAATACGGATGGAATAATAGGTTTCACTAATCCTATAAATGCAATTACAAACATTAAAATAATTAATATCCAACTTATTGCTGTCATTTTGATATCTCCTAACTTACTTTAGTTTCGTTATGTGTCGTATGTTCTACTGTGAATATAAGTAATACAAATGCTACTGCTATTGATAAACTTGAAACAAAGAATACATTGCCTAGTCCAACTATATCACTCATAATACCACCTAATAAATTTCCACCTAACTGCCCGATGACCATTGCATTGGCAAACAATGTCGATGCGTATCCAGGAAATTCTGGTAAAATATCTTGAAAATAACTAATACCTAAGCCTAGTAAAATAGCTAAGAAAAATGCTAACGCTAGTTGTCCTATTAACATTGCTACGAAACTATCAAACACCCCGATGCTAAAGTAATAACCGAATCCAAAAATAGAACCAACCATTAATAATGTTTTTGTTTTGAACTTACTTGCAATAATACCAAGTATAATCATAAACGGAACTTCTAATCCCGCACATAAACTTGCTAAATATCCGACATGTGATTCATTATCTTTAAGATATTCTGTTACATATAATGGCATATTCAGCGTATACATCCACTGACCAACATGTAACAAAATGAATGCTAAGAATGGTATTAATAATGTCGGTTCTTTCATTAAGTTTGGTGCTTTCTTTTCTGTAAAATTACCGATAGCATTTTTAATAACTTTTTTCGGTTCTTTATAAAATATAATTAATAATACTAAAACTGTTAAAAATAGTGCCACCGTTCCACCAAACAATCCATCATATCCAAAGGTACTTAACAATACTGTACCAATTAAAGGACCAAATAAAAATCCTAATGAAAATGTAGAACGTAGAACTGTATTAGCAAATATACTTCTATCTTTATAAGCTGATTCATTAATTGATTCACGTGCTGAGGCATACATTTGAGGCATTGCTGGTGCAGCTAAACCTTGGAACATTGCGTAAAGTGCAATAAACACCCAAATTGTATGTATGTAGAAATAAATGGAGAAACATAATGCACCCATAATAAGAGCGGTAATGATAAGATATTTACGATTAATTTTGCCACTATCTGAAAATCTAGCAACAATAGAGTTCACTGTAAATGAAGCTCCTGCTGCAAGCGCCATTAACAACCCATATTGTCCTTTCGTCATGCCTAAATGTTGCGTCGCATACAACACTAGAAATGGAACAGTAATCGCAACTGCCATACCAAGTAAACCCATATTTGCAGTAAAGAGTTTATAATTTTTTATTTGAAATAATTTCAAAAACATGAATTCACAACTTCCTATATTTTATTATATGCTTGTACTTTAAAGCTTATCCTCTGCTACGTCAATGCTTTATTGCTATAATTCACATTAACCGGTAAAATCATTATTAAATATTGAAAAAAGGAGTCATTCTAGTGAATTACAAAGTAGATTATATATCAGTCGGAAAAATTGCTAACATCACATTTAGGGATCAAAAATCTAAAAAAACTGCCATTTTCAAAGAACCTTTTAAAGATAAAATGTACTTAACACATACAGGCTTTGTTGAAGACGAACAGCAATACAAAGGACACGGCGGACCTGAAAAAGCACTCTGTTTTTACAGCAAAGATAACTACGCATATTGGGATGACATTATTGATTTGTTACCAAAATATGCAATTTTCGGCGAGAATATAACCGTTTCAGGTTTAACAGAAGAAGATTTAAACATTGGTGACACTTACGAACTTGGTGAAGCGATCATTCAAGTTTCATGTCCAAGACAACCTTGCGCTACAATCGCACAACGATATGGCATTAAAGATTTAGTTAAACGCATGGCTGATAGTTATAGAACAGGCTGTTACTTCAGAGTATTAAAAGAAGGATACGTTTCACAGAATGACAATATGAGATTAATTGAGCAAACTGAGCCTAAACTATCGATTTATGAATTGAATGAAACACGATTTAATGATAGTAAAAATCTACAACGTATCGACAATATTTTAAATCACGAAGCGATTAATGATGAAACCCGCGAAATATTTACTAAGTTAAGAAAGCGTCTGTCATAGAAATCAATATAACAAAAGCAGAAAAGCAATCCATACAGATTGCTTTTCTGCTTTTTATTTTTTTCCTATCTCAAGTTGATTAATATAGTTCTTTAAGACTTCTATGAATGATTTCACTTGTGGTAATTGTAATACGTTATGTTCATAACATATATATGTAGATCTTGTCAGTGGTTTACGCATGACATTTAATTTCTTGATTTCAAATTTATCTGTATCGATATCACCTATAACGAGTTCAGGTAAGACTGTTACACCTACACCATTTAATAATAATGCTTTACATGTAGCGATTTGATCGACTTTAATCAGTGCATGGTATTCTTGTTGTAAGTAATCTGTATACCATTCTTCTATTTGTTTTAAGTAAATAGGTTCTGCTTGAAACTCGATCATTGGTAAAAGGTGTAGATCTTGTTTTCTATTTTTAGGATATATAAAGTAATGCTGCTCATTAAGTAGGAGATCATTTTGAACATTCATAACTTCGTTGCCTCTTACGACCATGATGTGAAAGTCATTCTGATATTGTTTAATGTGTTCACTTGAACCAATTTGTAATTGTATATCCACATTAGGATATAAGTGCGTGTATTCTCCTAATACTTGTGGGAGAATGGTCTGTCCAATTAATGAAGATACCCCTATTGAAATGCTACCATTTACTTCGCCTATTTTAGAACTGATTTTATCTAATAATAAACGTTCTTCTTTTAACATTTTTCGAGCGTGCTCAATGACTAGTGAACCTTCATTTGTTGTAATAAGTTGCTTCTTTGTTCTTATAAAAATATCTATACCGAAAAAGTTTTCAATTGTTTTTAACCTTTGACTTACTGCCGGCTGAGATATATATAGAATGTCTGCTGCCTTCCTTAATGTCTTTACGTCTTCTAATGTTACCAGTAACTTATAATCGTCTACTTTCAATTGACACACACTCCTTACTTTCATTATATTATAACACGATTTGCCTACACGACCACGCCTACAACTTTAGACCGAAATATAAATTTTTTTATTTCATAAATTGAAAGTCGATTCATAATTCGTTATAGTTGACCATGTACATTAAATAGGAAGGATCATATCATGCTTATTATAGAAATTATTAAATATGTTTTTCTTGGGTTACTTCAAGGTATAACTGAACCAATTCCGGTTTCTTCAAGTGGACACCTTGTGATGGCACAAGAATTTTTAGGATTACATACGGACGGTTTAACATTTGAAATTGTTGTGAATACCGCTTCATTAATTGCCGTGCTTATCTTATTTAGAAAAGATATTATCACGCTTATTGTTGATACACTTAAATATATTAAAGGTGACCGTACCGAATCTATTAAGAAAAATTTCCAACTTGCTATGTACTTAGTCATTGCAACGATTCCTGCAGGTGTTCTAGGTATTATCTTTAAAGATATTATTGGAGATACTAAAAGTGTGATTATGGTAGGTATCATGCTTATCGTCACTGGTATCGCATTGTGGTTTATTAAGAATAAACGTGGACAAAAGCTTGAAAAAGATTTGTCACTTAAAGATGCTATTATCGTAGGTCTATTTCAAGCAGTTGCCTTAATACCTGGACTAAGTCGAAGTGGTGCAACGATTGTTGGTGCATTAGGTGTAGGTATGAACCAAAAAACAGCATTTAAATTCTCATTCTTACTATATATCCCGGTAAGTTTAGGTACAGCTTTACTTGGTATTAAAGATATTGTTGAAACACCACCCGATACATCATTGATGATTTCATATGTATTTGCATTTATTGCATCTCTTGTAGCAAGTTATTTCTCTCTAAAATGGTTACAAGGCATTATGGAACGTGGTCAATTAGGTATCTTTAGTAAATATTGTTTCATCGTAGGACCATTAGCAATTATACTAGCGCTAATCTTCTTATAATAAAAAAACGAGGAATTCCAACTTTAAAGGGATTCCTCGTTTTTATATAGAAATATGCCATAACATTGTGGTTAAATCACTTCGCATTCATAATTTCGTGAAAACAATATCTGATTTTCTTTTCAATTCCTTTGAAATCCGTCTCTAATTTAAACATAATTTCATGAGCTGTAACATATGCCTTATGGAATTGGGCTTTGGATATTTTCTTCTCTTTAAGCATTCTTTCTAAATCATCTTCATCAACAAGTTCATATTCACCCGACTTCGGTATCACTAAAACATCAAGACATAAATCTAATGTTCTAGCATTTCCAAGTTGTGTGATATTCCTCAAATTCACATCAAAATAGTATTGTACTGGTTTATTTTGTTTATCGTACATTACAGTAATACTATATGGCTTCTTTTCAGGTAAGATTTGCATCCACTTATATCCATTATCCGCAACTGTAATTTCCCTGCCGACCACATTTACTTGTAAGGGCTCTTTTACTTGTACCATTGTTACTAATCCTACAAGCCCATGAAAATGATTGGTGTCCAATACAACTTCTTTATATTCGCGATTAAGGAGACGTCGCCAATGACGTTTGTCAATATACTTAACTTTCATAAGTTACCAACTCCTTTTTTACATTATATAAAAAACCATGTCTAATTCAAAGCATTCAATATAGAATTTCATAAATTAAATTACTATTCTAAAAAAACACTACAAGAAACAGTGCTGTTTCTTGTAGTGTTTAAACAATTAAACATTAATATATAATTTAAAAATACAAAATGAATTTATATTTTTATATCTAGGAGTCGTTACTATTCTTTTGATAAATAATGAGATTTACCTTTTAAGAATAAACTTAAAATTAAAGCAATCACACTGAATAAAGTTGCAATCCAGAATGCATCGTTAATACCTTGAACTGTAGCCAGTTTGTTGAAGAATGTAAATAGTGCAGTTGTACCTGCTTCTTCTCCACCAACAGATTCTGATAAAGCTTTAATTTGTTCTTGTATCATAGGATTTGTTGAATCCATATTATCTGACATATTTGCCAAATGTGTTGTCGTATTTTGAGTCATAACTGTAACTAGAATGGCTGTACCGATTGACCCTGCTAATTGCCTTACAGTATTACTAATTGCATTACCATGCGGAATTAATCGTTGTGGTAATGAATTCATTCCTGCTGTCATAATTGGCATCATGATGAAACTCATACCAAATGAACGGACAATATAAATAACAAGTATTGTTGTATATGGTGTATCCATATTTAACTGTGTCAATTCCCAAGTAGCAAATGTCATAATTGTTAAACCAATTAAAGCGAGTGGTTTAATACCAAATGAATCTAACATTTTACCAGCTATAGGACCCATGAAGCCCATTATAAGTGAACCTGGTAATAGTAATAACCCTGAATCTAGTGGTGTGAAACCACGTAAGTTCTGTAGGTAGATTGGTAATAAAATCATACCACCGAATAAACTCATTGTTACGATAACGTTAATGATTGTAGTCAATGTAAAGCCTGAATATTTTAATGCTGACATATCAAGCATTGGATTTTTCATTCTGACTTCACGAATAACAAATAATGCTGTAAAGATTACACCGATAATCAATGATAATGAAACTGTTAAAGAAGTCCATCCATCGTTACCCGCTTCACTAAATCCATAAAGCAATAATCCAAATCCTAAAGTACTAAAGATAATACCTTGAACGTCTGGTTTTGGATTAGATGTTTTTTGATAGATTCTAAACCAGAAGAAACTAATAAATATTGCCACTAAACCAATCGCAAACATACCATAGAACATGATGTTCCAATGATAATTTTGGACAATCCAACCTGATAATGTTGGTCCAATTGCTGGCGCTAGAATAAACGCAATACCTAAAGTACCCATTGCCGCACCACGTTTTTCTGGTGGGAATATTGTCATAAATACATTTGAACCTAATGGCATTAACACACCTGCACCAACTGCTTGGATAACACGGCCTGTCATCATCATTGGGAAGTTAAATGATAGCGCACATATAATTGATCCAATCGTAAACAGCGTCATTGCTATAAGAAATAGTCTTCTGTATGAATATTTACTTATTAGAAATGCACTGATTGGTATTAGAATACCATTCACTAACATAAATCCTGTCATTAACCACTGTCCTGTAGACGCTGAAATACTAAACTCATTGTTAATAACCGGTAAAGCAACATTTAATAATGTTTGGTTTAAAATAGCTATAAACATACCAAACATCATCGCAACTAAAATTTTGTTTCTTGAAATACCTTTGCCATATACGAAATTGACATGATGTTTTTTAATTTGTTCATTAATTGGTTCGTCTTCGTTTAATTCCATACCACGATCAGATAATTCAGTATGCTCATGTGATTCATCTGAATCTTTATCCTGACCTTCAGAAGACATATTGTTTGAAGTCGTTTCATTCATCTCCGAGTCAGATGACTTACGTTCAGCTTCCATTTTCTCAATATTTGAACGTACTATTTGATGATCAACATCATCATCTTTTGATTTCAATTGTGTTTCTTTATTCTCTGTTGTTTCATCAGTTACTTGCTTAGAAACTGATTTACTTTTTTTGCGTTTTAAAACAAATGCATTAATTCCAATCCATAATAGGATTGCTACAATTATATAAGCCACCGTAAAGGTTGATGTCATAATACACCCTCCTTAATTCTTGTGGATTCGAACTTCAACATTCATTCCTGGAACAACATTTGTTGATGGCTTAGAATCAAATGTGATTTTCACTGGAACAACTTGTGTCACCTTTGTATAGTTTCCATTACTATTTGATGAAGGCATCAATGAGAAACTTGATGCAGTTGCTAATCCAACTTGAGACACTTTACCTTTAACACTAGCTTCTTGTCCGTCGATATACACGTCAACAGCTTGTCCTTTTTCAACATCTTCTACATCTGTATCGTCAATGTTTGCTGTTACATATAAATCATCAAAGTTATATGCATATGCAATTGGTGATCCAGCTTGAACTAAACTGTTTTCTGTTGCAGAAGTTTTTACGATTGTACTTTTAGATGGTGCTTTAATGTCCATTTCTTGAGACTGTCCATCTTCACCTTTACCAGCTACTTCTCCGATTTTGTCGCCTTTGTCATAAGTTTTACCTTCTTTAGCGTCGAAGCTTGTTAAGTTACCTGATACTGGGCTAGCAATTTTGATTTGCTCACCGTCAACTTTTGCATTTTCTGTTTTTACATAATCTGTTGCTTCACTATAATAATGGAATCCTACTAGACCGATAGCCACTAAAATTACTATAGTGATAACATTTACAAGCACTATTTTTTTCATTACTTTATTTCCTCCAAATTTCAATGATTTATTCATTATACGGCTCTAGAATGATGATTTAAACCAACAAATTAAATAAGTTTGTCGGGTTAAGATGGCGGAAAAATCAGATAATTATTCATAATATCTACATATTTAAATGGTATATGAATGTATCTTTGAACGGCTTTTTGTTAAAATATTAGGTATGTATTTATTCGAGGTGACCTATGAAAAAACATGCGAGACAACTAATCATAAGTAATATGGTTTACTTATTAGAACATTATCATTTTGATGAAATCACAATAAAAATGTTATGTGCAGAATGTGGTATCAATCGTTCAACATTTTACGCACATTTTAAAGATAAATATGAAACGTATGAAGAAATTAAACAGTTTCATATGACGAACTATGAAACATTAATGGATAATATAGAGCGATCTATTCTTGAAACCCCTGATAAAAGAAGAAAGTATGTTAAACAGTACTTTACGAATGTCTTTTACTACATATCAAGACATCAGAGATTTTTCACAAGCGTCTTCGTTGTCCATCCAGAAAAAGAACTCATCATCAGTTTTATCAAACTTATTAAATTAAGATTTGAAAAATTGATTACACAAATAGGTACACTTCAAGACGTCAATTTCTTCCTAGACTATACAGTCGGTGGTCAAATCGCTACCATTTATAGTTGGCTAAAAAACGGCTGTGTAGAGAAACCAGAAAAAATGGCAGATATTATGTATCGGAACATTATTAAGATTAATAGATAATGGTGCAATCTCTCTGTCTTCGTGCGTTATACCCTTATTTTGTGCCTTAGCGCACGATATCTCCGAGTCTTCGTGCGTTATACCCTGCTCTTCCTACTTATCAAAAAAAGACATTCACCTTAACGATGAATGTCTTTTTTATATACTGTTAAAAGCTTGATAAACCTGTACTTTCTTGAATTCTATATAATACTTTTTTCCAAAGTGCTTCGTCTTTGAATTCATCGTATTGTGCAGTCATATCGTGTTCACTATTATTCCAAGATTGTTTAAAGTTATTGGATAATTTTTTAAAGGCTGCATCATTTTGTTTACCTTTAATGATGATATCTGATTCTAAATTATAATCTCCAATGTTTCTTTTTGTTAAATTGGATGACCCTAATATCATTGTGGCACGATTGTTTTCATTTTGCTCAAACAACATATATTTAGAGTGATATTGTTCGCCATTTGATCGAGCCCATCGTAATTTAATGCTTCCTTTTGAGCGATTGATTAATTCACTTGCAACCGGCTTATTTGGTACGCCTGGCTTTTCTTTACCAAATGCTTCTTTATTAATATCAAGTATCAGTTTGATATCTATATTTCTTTTAGAAGCTTTAATCAACTCATCAATCACATCTCTGTCTGAAAGATAAAACATACCTATTGAAATATGGTCTTTAGATTGTGCTTTTTTAATATTTTGAATGACTTGATTTTTAATTTTACCTTCAGTTGCTAATTGCACACTATACTTCGCGTTATCATTCCAGCTATTGTTTTTAATTTTGAAATCACTTGGTGAGTATCGACCACCACTCATATTCGCAACTGCAATTTCTGATTTAATAATTGCATTTTGAATTGGACCTGATACTCTAACTCCAACATTTTGATGATAACCACTTGGATCATGTGGATTACTAGATAAGATCATGCCATGTTTTTCTGTAACTAAAGTCTTTCTATGATTTGCTTTCATATTTAAAATATTTAAATAACCTCTAACCGTAACGTCTGGTGCTTCAGGGCTTAATGGATTACTTAACTTACCATTTTCATTATTACCAAACCATTGGAAAAATGTTCGATACATACCTGAATAAATCGGGTTAGAATCTCTTAATTCATTAAGATTTGTATAATAGACGTCTATATTATTGGCTTTTAAATTCTTAATATTATCAGGCGTGTATGAACCGTAGAATGAATTAATCGGATCTGTGATCACAATAATTCTCATATCTGGGTTTTCTTTTTTCTTATCAATTAAAGATTGCGTAAGACGTTTAGATATTTTTGGATAAGTCTTATCTCCCGTTTGATAATGATTAAATAAGAACATATCCATAATAATAAAATCATCCGCTTCTTTAATCGTCTCATTTACTTTATCAAATATTTCTTGATTGTATTGCATCTTATTCCCGTTTTTATAAGTGACATCTGTTAATAGTTCCACATGGTCTGTCATAGTTTCTGAGCTCAATTTTGAAACGCCATGTGGTAAAGGTTTAAACACATGATAAATACTCATAGCTATCACAATTCCAATAATCAATAAAAGGAATCCATAAATATATTTCTTTTTATTTTTACGCTTTGACTTATCATTTTTCTTTTTTCTTTTTACAGACTGACTTTTCTTTTTGATATTTTTCTTTTTATTAGCCAAGTGTTTAATCCCCTCCTTTTTATTTATTATATCAAAACTAAATTGACATCGATGTATTACTTTGGTATTTTTAATTAATATTGAATTTTTCAGAATTTTTAGAGTATATATACAGGAGTGAAGTAAATTGACAGAACAATTAAGACCTTTCCGTGCCGACCATGTAGGTAGTTTACTAAGAACTGAGCCTTTAAAGAAAGCTCGTCAACAATTTTCAGAAGGTACGATTACACAAGAAGATTTAACGAAAGTAGAAGATCAAGAAATTAATAAAATTATTGAAAAACAATTAGAAGTCGGATTGAAAAGTATTACAGACGGTGAATTCAGACGGTCATATTGGCATTTTGATTTCTTAGAAAATTTAACAGGCGTAGAAGATTATGAACCAGAAATTGGTTTAACATTTAACGGCGTAGAAACTAAAAAACATGACGTAAGAGTTGTTGGAAAAGTTCAATACAACCCAGATCATCCTCACTTCGCTCATTTTGATTATTTACATAAGCAAGTAAACGGAAGAGCTGTAAGTAAAGTATCAATACCAAGTCCAAATCAGTTATTCCATCCAAACATATTAAACCATGACATCTACCCGGATATTTATGAATATGCAAAAGATGTTTCAGAAGCGTATCGCCAATCAATCCTTAAATTCTATGAATTAGGTTGTCGCTATTTACAAATTGATGATGTATATTGGGCTGGATTAGCAGCAACAAAACAATTAATTAAAAATAGAGAGCGTTCTGAAGAAGAAAAAGCAGAAGCTATCAAACTAGCAGCAAAAGTTGTCAATGATGCATTAGCTGATTTACCAGAAGATTTATTGATTACAACTCATATTTGTCGTGGTAACTATCAATCATCATGGGCAATTACAGGTGGTTATGAACCAATTGCGAAAGAACTATTCACTGAAAAGCTACAAGGCTTCTTCTTAGAATATGATGACAATCGTTCAGGAGACTTTGAACCATTAAGACACTTTGATAGAAACGATGCATATATTGTATTAGGTTTATTCACATCAAAAACTGGTGAACTTGAAGACAAACAAAATATACTTGATCGTTTAAACGAAGCAACAAAATACGTTTCGAAAGATCAATTATGCTTAAGCCCTCAATGTGGTTTCGCTTCGACAGAAGAAGGAAACATCTTATCTGAAGATGATCAATGGCGTAAATTATCTTATGTTATCGAAACTGCTAAAGAAGTATACGGAGAACTATAATTCCACAAAGAAATCCCAATCCGACACATTCGGATTGGGAATTTTTTATATAAGCTTTAAATTGTTTCGAAAGCGTATTTTTCAATTACTTCTTGATGCTGTGGATACTGTTCAATCAATTGAGCCTGTGTAAACAGTTCGAATTTTTCAAACTGGAATCCTGGTGCGCACATACAACCTACAAGTGCATAGTCATTGTCACCTTCAACAGTTGAAGCAAATATAACGCCTTTTGGTACGAGCGCTTGTAATACATCTCCCTCTTCAATATTTGGGCCGACTTTCACTTTTTCATAATGACCATCCGGATAAATCATATGCACAGTCAATGTTTGTCCTGCATGATAATACCATACCTCATCAGATTCTATTCTATGAAAATGCGAAATATTATTTTTTTCTAATAGAAAATAAATACTTGTATATAACGCATTGCCATCATTTAAAGCATGTTCAGATTTAATCGTTTCATGATAGAAACCACCTTCAGGATGTGGTATTAAATTGAGCACGTTTATCCATTTCTCTTTATTCATCTAAACACTCCATTACAAGTCAACATTGTGGAATACTTGTTGTACGTCTTCTAAATCCTCAATTGCATCGACTAATTTTTCAAACATTTGTAAATCTTCTTCTGATAATGTTACTTCTGATTGAGCTAACATTGAAAGTTCAGCAACATCAAAATCTTCTACGCCATTTGCTTTAAGCACATTTTGAACTTGTGCAAATTGATCTGGTTCTGCGTATACAATTGTTAAATCTTCTTCTTCGATAACATCTCTCACATCTAAATCTTCTTCTAATAATAGTTCGAAAACTTCATCAGCAGATTTCCCTTTAAACGCGAATACAGCAGTATGATTGAACATGTATGCAACTGAGCCTGATACACCCATATTACCACCATTTTTACCGAACGCTGCACGTACATCACTTGCTGTACGGTTTACGTTATTTGTTAATGCATCAACAATTAGCATTGAACCACTTGGACCGAAACCTTCATATCTTAACTCATCAAAGTTTTCTTCTGATCCGCCTTTAGCTTTTTCAATTGCTCTATCTATAATATGTTTAGGAACAGAATAAGTTTTAGCTTTTTCTAATACAAATTTAAGATTTTGGTTTGATTCTGGATCAGGTTCACCTGATTTAGCAGCTACATATATTTCTCTACCAAATTTAGCATAGATTCTACTTGTATTTTTGTCTTTTTGGGCTTTTTTATCCTTAATATTATTCCATTTACGTCCCATATTTCCATCTCTCTTTCAAGTGAGTTATTTAACATACCTATTATACAATAATGATTACATCTGGCAAAGTTTACAAATCAAAAAATGTCTGAGACACGATAATTGCCTCAGACTTGTTATGTTTAATCTTTTAAAATACTTGCGAGTCTTAAAATGTGCATGATGATGTTGAGTAAATTAATAAACAAATTAAAGCCCATCTCTCTTGGAGAGAAGTTCCCTAATTTCATACGGTTAAAATCATACACAGTATAAAGTAGAAACAGTCCAATACCTATTACAGATAATACTGTATGGAAAATAGGATTATGGATGAATATACCTAATAAACTTGCGAAGATTAATGCGATTAATGTTACAAATAAATATTTTCCTAAACCTGACGCGTCATCAATCATAAAGTAACCGAGTATACCAAAAGCAGCAAACGCGCCAATTGCTAATGCAATATTGCCATAAAAGGCTTGTGTACCTAATGCGCCTAAATAATACATAAAGGCCGTATATGAAATTACACCGATAAAGAATGCATATATATTTGAAATTAGGCCGCCAAATTTTCTAGACGATTTTACAAATAACGAAATCATAATGAGTACAAATAACCCAATTGTAATTGGTAAGTGTAATGCAGGTGGTACGAATTGACCTACATATGTGCCAACTCCAAAGATTATCCAATAATATAAGAAGTATAGCCATGTTTTTCTAATGGCGGAACCATCAGTATCTGTTTGTTGATAAGATGCATATTGGTTATCATAATTCATCTTTAATCATTCCTTTTTATAACGTAATACCAACATTTTACATGCTATTTCTCTATATATCAAACGTCATGTCTTCGATAAATTGTAACATTCATCATACATACATAAATTACCATATTCCATATAGAAGCGTTCACAACGGTTTTAGCGAACTTCAATCAATGTAAAAAAGCAAAAAATAATTATTGTGTTTTTATTACAAAGTGATTACATCTCGTACATACAATATTATTTTTGTTACCATTACGTGTATAGAAGAAAGTTAATTTTAGTATTCTGTTTTTATATATTATATATACCTAAGGAGGATAAGCCTTTGAAAAAATTTGCATTCGCAGTAACAGCTGTTTCTGGTGTTGCAGCTATAGTAGCTCATAACGACGCCGAAGCTTCAACTCAACATACTGTAAAAAATGGTGAATCTTTATGGATGATTGCAGACCAATACGGTGTATCTGTAAATCAACTGAAATCAAGTAACAATATTTCAGGAAATATGATTTTCCCAGGACAAGTCATTACTGTAAACGGTAGTAGTTCAACAGGAGGAAGCGGTTCACAAGAAACGTCAGCATCTTCAGGCTCTACTTACACAGTTAAAAGCGGTGACTCATTAGCAGTAATCGCACAACAAAACGGTGTTACAGTTGACCAATTAATGAAATCAAATAATTTACAAGGTTATATTATCTATCCTGGTCAAACTTTAAAAATTGCTGGTGGAAGCGGTAGTGACACTTCAACTGCTCCTTCAAATAACACACAACCTACTCAAACAGGTGGCAATCAATCATTCAATGACCAAAACTTATATGACTGGGGTCAATGTACATATTATGTATTTGATCGCAGAACACAAGCTGGTAGTTCAATCAGCACATACTGGGGAGATGCTAAATATTGGGCAGGCGCAGCACAAGCTGACGGTTTCCGAGTAGACGGCACACCTGAAGTAGGTTCAATTATGCAATCTACAGCAGGACAATATGGTCACGTATCATATGTAGAATCTATTAACGCAGACGGAAGTCTATTAATTTCAGAAATGAACTATAATACGCCTCCAGGAGTTAAAGATTACAGAACAATCCCAGCATCACAAGTATATAACTATTCATATATTCATTAATAAAAAAACCAGTTCAGAAGATGAACTGGTTTTTTCTATACAGAAAACTAGATTGTGGTTGTTAGAGTTCGCTAACTTCCATTATTCGGAATTGTGGTAGTTAGATGAGCACTCATTTAGAGACATTTCTCAGAATTCTGTCCCTAACGACACCTCTTACGGACATTTCTCGGAATTCTGTCCCTAACGACACCTCTTACGGACATTTCTCAGAATTCTGTCTCTAACAACGCCTCTTACGGACATTTCTCGGAATTCTGTCCCTAACAACGCCTCTTACGGACATTTCTCGGAATTCTGTCCCTAACAACGCCTCTTACGGACATTTCTCGGAATTCTGTCCCTAACTCAGAACAACTCCCCACAAAAAATTCATCTATCAATTAATTACGCCTATCCTTCTCAATTTTTCCATACAAAAAAACATCCAAACTTAACGAGTTGGATGTTTTGATGATTTATTATACGAATAAAGCACAAATATGATAAATAATGAAAGAAAGGATAATTGATACTGGTAAAGTTATAATCCAAGTAATAATCATTCTTTGTGCTGTTGTCCATTTAACACCTTTAACACGTTGTGACGAACCTACACCTAAAATAGATGAAGATACGACGTGTGTAGTTGATACAGGTAAGTGAATGAATGTAGCACCAAAAATAACGAATGCTGATGATAAATCAGCTGCTACACCGTTAGCTGGACGGATTTTCATAATGTTTCCACCAACTGTTTTGATAATTTTCCACCCACCTACTGCAGTTCCAAGACCCATTGCAGTAGCACAACTTATTTTAACCCATAATTCAATATCTGTTGTAGATTGCATATTAGCTGAAATAAGTGCCATTGTAATGATACCCATTGCTTTCTGAGCATCATTTGTACCGTGTGAGAATGCTTGTAAAGCTGCTGTACCAATTTGGATAAATCTAAAATTTCTATTAGTTCTTGTTAAATTATTATTTTTAAATACGACTTTGAAAATAGAATATACAATAAAACCAACTATAAACGCTAAAATTGGTGATGCAATTAAAGCTAATATAATTTTTGAAAATCCTTGGTAATGTAATATTCCAAATCCTGCAGAAGCAATAGCTGCACCTGCAATTGACCCTATTAATGCATGTGAAGATGAGCTTGGAATCCCGAAATACCAAGTAATAAGGTTCCACGCTATAGCAGAAATCAATGCTGCTAAAATAACGATTGAACCATTTTCTAATTTAAACGGATCGACAATATCTTTAGCAATTGTTTGTGCTACACCAGTTGCCATTAATGCCCCAACAAAGTTCATAACCGCTGCTAAAATAATTGCATGTCGTGGTTTAAGTGCTTTTGTAGATACTGCTGTAGCGATTGCATTGGCTGTATCATGGAAACCATTAATAAAGTCAAAAAGTAACGCACACACAACAATAGCTACGGTAATAATGAGTAAACTATCCATTTTTTAAAACTCCTTAGCTATTTTTCATAATAATTTGTTCTAATTTGTTTGCTACTAATTGACATTTATCTGCTACATCTTCAAGAGATTCATAAATATCTTTAATTTTTATTAATGTTACTGGATCTGTTTCACTATTGAAAATATATTTAATAGATTGTCTTAAAATACCATCACAATTCGTTTCATATTCTTTAATATTGATAGAATGTACACGAATGTGTGAGAATTTCTTCTCAGCTACTAAAGTCACGGCTATTTCAATTTCTTTAATTGCTGCTTGTATATTTTTCACGAATTCTGCCATGTATTCATCTGAATAACTGATAGAGTACATTTCAAACATTGCTGAAGTTTCTTCCATTTCATCTAATACATCATCTAATGCATCACATAATTCTAAAATATCTTCTCTTTCAATAGGTGTAATGAAAGTTTGATTTAAATCAGTAATCATTTGGTGCATAAGATCATCACCATTAGACTCATAGGCTTTAATTTTATCTGAATAAGCTTTTAAGTCGAAATCTGAATCAAAATCCATTTCTCCAAATTCAACTGATGCGCGACTTAAATTCTCAGCTATAGCTTCTAACTGAATACCAAACTTATCCTTTTTCTTATTAAACATTAGTAATCCTCCCAAAATTTACATCATAATTTATGTAATTACTCTTTCATTGTACTCTTTCAAAATGAATTCGACCACAGTTTATTAATTTATTTTTGAAAATTTAACTTGTCTGTAAACTTTACGTAAACACAAAGTTCACATTGGTATTTTATAACACAAAAAAAGGCTAATGACAAGCACTAGCCTTTATTTTAAATATTTAATTTTTAAAGTACTCTTTGAATCACGCGTTTAGAGTGGATATATGCTAAGAAGGCAAACAGAATATAAATTAATGAATAAAGTGACATCACAATAAGCACTGGTGTATAGAACGATTGTCCCATAAAGAACCAAGCTGATTTAGCCGCGAAATATCCATGACATAATCCAATGATTAATGGTAACGCAAAGTTAAAGCCAATTTTTAGTGCGATACCTTTGGACATATCTTTAGATGTATAACCTAACTTTCTTAAGATAATATAGTTTGATGTTTCATCTTCTGTTTCGTCAATTTGTTTAATGTAAATGATACATCCTGTAGAAAGTAAGAATGCAATACCTAAGAAACCAAGAATGAATAGCATAACACCGAGGCCACTTTTAGAATCATTGTAAATCTCGTAATAAGACATTGAAGAATCCGTTTCACTTTTCACCTTACTAAAGATTTTTTCTGCTTTCTTAACATCTTTATCATTTGTTAAGTTCACACCATATTGCTGATTCAAATCATCATTTTTAGGTTCATGCTTTTTCATTTGATCAAATGTGTGATCTGATACAACATAAACAGGTGCATTATAAGTTATTATTGTAGCCAAATACGATTCTTTGCTAATAGATTTCATTTTAAGATGATGTGTTTGATTGTCCATTTTGTAAGACATTTTTCCTTCATCATTAACAGTAATGACTTTATCAAGAATATCACTGTATCCTACGATTGCTACTTCATCATCTTTCAATTTTAAATCTTTAAATTCAGATGCTTTAGCAACTGTTGAAGGTGAATTAGGAGCTTTACCAGTTGTTTCATCAGCATTCTTCAGCACTTTTCTATCATCAATGATATAACGCGTGACGCCATAATTACGCTCTTTATATTGGATATGTTCAGCATCTAAGGCTTTTTTAAATTGTTGATTAGCCTCTTTATTTACAAAAATATAATCGTCTGGTGCCGTGCTTCGAGCTGTTTCTTCGGCATTGTAATATTGTACGTAACTTAACGCTAGTAGACCAACTGACATAGCTGACACTATTGCGATAATTGTCAGCGATAAAGCATTTGTTTTCATTTTGTGCATAATAGATGAAGTTGAAACAACATCTGTTACGCTCAACATACCTTTTTTATATTTACGAATAGTATTAAATATCAGTGAAATTGAACATCTGAAGAGCAAGTATGCACCCACTATTGTTAAGAATAAAATTGTAAGCATCCTTATATATAACGTTGTCATCCCAGCACTACTGAGATTATCGAACATGACACTTGATAAATAGTAACCACTTATAATCATTACGATACCAATTGCACCAAAAATTAATTCATATAGTTTAATTTTCTTAATTTTAGTATCTGTAGCATTATATTCATGCATAAGTGCTAAAATTGTTTTTCTCTTAATAAATATTGCATTTTGAAAAGCGATAATGATATAAATCGCGATCATAAGTACAATAGTTTGAATGAATGCTTCTATGCTAAAATTCAAATGCGCTTCTTGTTGGATGCCGATGATTTTATATAAAATCATCAATAATATTTTAGATGAGAAAAATCCTAAAATAGATCCAATCACAGCTGTTAATGTGAATAATACAAAGTTTTCTAAAGCAAATATTTTAAAGACTTCACGCTTAGTCATACCAATTAATTGGTACAACCCAATTTCTCTAGATCTTCTCTTTATAAAGAGTTTGTTGGCATAAAGTAGAAATATAACGATGATAATTGTCAGTATTGTTACACCTACTTTAATAGCAGCGCCAACTCTTATACCAGATTGAACACTATTTAAATCTTCAGAGTATCTTAACGTAACAAATCCGAAAAAGAGCATGACACTCATTGTTATTGAAAAGACATACATACTATAATGTCGAATGTTGCGTCTTAAATTCTTAATAACAATTTGATTAAAGCTCATTTACAACACCACCTAACACACTTTGTGTTTTGATGATTTCTTTGTAAAATGTCTCTCTATCATCGTCTCCTTTATAAAGTTCAGAGTAGATTTTACCATCTTTTAAAAATATGACTCTATTTGAATAACTTGCTGCTGATGAATCATGTGTAACCATTACAATTGTTGATTGTGTTGTCTGATTCATTTGATTTAATTTGTTCAGTAAATCTGATGCAGATTTAGAATCTAATGCACCTGTAGGCTCATCAGCAAATATAATTGATGGCTGTGCTATAAATGCCCTTGCTGCTGAAGTTCTCTGCTTTTGACCACCAGAGATTTCACTAGGATATTTATTTTGTATATCTAAAATACCTAAAGCTTTACTAATTTCTTCAAATCTAATTTGAGCTTCTTTTTTAGAAACTTTTTGAATCGTTAATGGTAACATAATATTTTCTTGCACGGTAAGCGTATTAAGCAAATTATATTCTTGGAATATAAATCCGAGCTCTTTTTTTCTGAAATTAGACATTTGTCTATTATTCATGTTTTGTAGTTGATGACCATTTATTTCAATTTGCCCTGTTGTCGCATAATCAATGGAACTTAATACATTTAAAAGTGTCGTTTTTCCTGAACCAGATGGGCCCATAATACTAATGAATTCACCTTTTTCAACAGTCATATCTATTTGCTTCAACACTTCTTGTTGATTTTTTTTAGAACCATAAACTTTAACGAGTTGTTCAGTTTTTAATATACTCATATTCAAAACTCCTTTGAAATTTGTTTATGATTCCATAATATAGCCTTTTTTACGATTCTTCCTTTGATTCATCGTACATTTTTAAGTTTGATGTGACATTATTGTCACTTGCCTGTTCTATTGTTGTTAAATCATTTGGTTGAGGAAAAATAAGCAATACAGTCGTACCTTCTCCATGAGTAGATTTAACATTGACTTTAATACTTAGTCCTTCAGTAATCTCTTTAACTAAATAAAGACCCATTCCTGTGGCTGTTGACTCACGTCTATTAGTCGTCGAAGTAAAGCCCCTTTCAAAAATACGTGGTAAATCTCTCGCTTTAATACCTCGCCCAAAATCTTGAATTTTCAAGTATGTTTGACCATGCTGCTCATAAGTTGAAATGATAATATCTTTATTCTCAGTATATTTCAGAGCATTACTTATCAGCTGTCTAATGACAGTACGACACCATTTTTCATCTGTATATACTTTTTCATCTTCAATTTGAATGTCATACCCTATGCCTTTTGCCATGCTGATATTACGTGCATGTTGAATTTCTTTAATAACCATCTCTTTTAAATCATAATGTCCAAAATAAAAATCATTACTTTTAGAGCTTAAACGTCTAATATAAAGTTGCTGATCCAGTAAGTAGTCGATTCTGCTCCACTCATATAATAAATTCTTTTTTAGAGCTTGTTCTTCGATTTGATCTAATAATAATTTCATTGCCGTGATGGGCGTTTTGACTTCATGTATCCAATCTAATAAATCATTTTTAGTCGCTTGTATTTCTTTATTTTGATTGTGAATAGTACGTCTCGTATGCTCATCATAAAGTTGAATATAATCAAAAACAATCTTTTCATATGTTGATTGATTCAATTCTTTATGTTCAATTTCTTTAATCGGCATATCATTTTTTAATGCGCTATAAAATCTTGTTTCTCGCGTGTAAATCAACCATATAAACACGATAAAAATAATCAAATTTATACCAATTAAGTATAAAGCGCTTTTAAAAGAAAAGGCTACATCTAACCAACTCGTCAACAGTATGGTAGCTTGCATAATTATAAACAGTAATATCCAAATCCATCTTTCTTTCAGAAACGACTTGATCATTTTATCCCTCCGGCTCGTGCGCTATATAGCCTTTACCTACTTTAGTTTCAATTAAATCATTGAATCCAATTTCAGTAAGTTTCTTTCTTAATCGATTAACATTAACGGTTAATGTATTGTCACTCACAAATTGTTCATCATCCCATAAAGCAGTGATAATCTTATCTCTACTCACGATTTCATTTTTATGATTCAACAGAATTTCTAAAATAAACATTTCATTTTTAGTTAACGAAATTTCAATGTTATTCTTTTCAATAATATGTTTACCGTAATCCACTCGCGCTTTATGCCATAATTTGATTCTAGGCTCATCTTTATTATATTGATAAACTCTTCTATAAATTGCTTGTAGTTTAGCAACTAACACTTCCGTGTGAAATGGTTTCTGTATAAAGTCATCAGCACCCAGTTCCATACTCATGACTTGGTCCATCGGATGATCCCTTGAAGATAAAAATACAATCGGTATGTTAGACTGTTTTCTTATCGCACGACACCAATAGAATCCATCATATTGAGGTAACTGTATATCTATAATGACCATGTCTGGTTGCAATATTTTATATTCTTCAAACACGGCACCAAAATCATTTATGCCATGTACTGACCAATCCCATTTTTCTAGTTGTTGCTTCATAGCATTAAATAAAGTTTCATCATCTTCAATTATTAGTAATTCCATACTATCCCTCTACTTTGTATATTTTTTAACTTCTCCTGCTATACTGCGTAGTTGAAAATCTTTAATTCTACAATCAACTTCGAATCCCTTCATCGTTACATTATGAATAGGTGCTTGTGATAAATAATATATACTCCACGGTAATCTTGGTACGTAATTAAATAAATGAACTATAAATTCATTTTTTAACCTTAACTTTCTAAATTCTAACATGCCATTATCTTCATACAAATCTACAGTAAGTGAACCGCCAATAACTTTGAACTGTATAATATCTTCATCAATATTTGGATGTACTCTTTTTAATTTTAATAATGGTTTACTGCGATGTTGAAAATAAACATAATAAATATCTCCAATTAATTCTGTTCTTACTAACGTTCCACTAGTCTCTTGTAACCACTGGAAATAGTATTTCACAACATCCTCTAAATCCCATTTATATGGAATAGGCATTCTATCAACGCTTCTAACGTCATCAATTTTAGACTTCTGTAATTCTATCGATACAGCTGGTCGCTTAATAGATTGTTCTGTCACTTGAACTTCAATACCGGTTGAACTTAATATTTCCATCGTTTCTATATCAAAAGGCGAACCTTTAATGTATATAATTTTTTTAACATTATTTACTTTACATGCTTTCGCCATATTATGACTCGCAATGATGTTTAAATTACGGGCAGTACTTTGTGTTAACTTTGCTGATTTCTTGTTTGGATCTAAATAATAAATTGCAATATCTATATTTTTCAATGCTTCAATCATATCTTTAAGTACAAAAATATCACATTTTCTCCAAGTAACTTCATCATCTATCATCATATCTGATTCATACTTTGTAATCGTATAAAGATTTCCGATATCTTTTAACGTACTGATTAAATGCTTGCCTATATACCCTGATCCACCTGAGATGAGTACATTCGCTTTCATTTTAAGCACTCCTTTATATTCGGACTTTACATATGTGTTATACTGTTTATAAATTATTGTTTAATTAACATAAATATACCACTGTTTGTAATTTATAAATAGAAATAGGAGACATTTTATGAAAGAAATCATACGCGAAATTCGAATAAATGATGTTGAAGACTTTAATAAATTGTTAGATAGCGTGATTAACCAATCCGAATATTTACTATTTAATCCAGGTGAGCATCAAATATCTATACAGAACCAAACTTTATTTCTAGAAGAAATGATTACGACAAGTAACTCTACAATCATTGTTGCGGAATTAAATGACACATTAATTGGTTATGTAACTATTCAAGGTGGCAAAACGAATCGAAATCGTCATGCTGCTAAAATTGCAATGGGTCTACTCCCGACATTTAGAAATAAAGGAATTGGATATAAACTATTACAAGAAACTGAAGCTTGGGCAGTAAGAAGACAACTGCATAGACTAGAATTAACAGTCGTTACGGAGAATGAACCTGCATACCGATTATATGAGAAATTTGGTTTTAAAGTAGAAGGAAAGAAAGAACAAACATTGTATTTTAATGATAAATATTACGATGAATTTATGATGGCAAAATTATTATAAAAAAGGCAAACTCATCACGTATTTCGCGTAGTTTGCCTTTTTTATTATTCATCTTTTTTAATCACTGTTTCAGAATCTTGGTTTGCATTATTTTCATATGGTGACTGTTTCGTATTAGCCCCTAGAAACATCATGACATTATTGTAATTTTTCTTAGATTCCTTCAAGTTCATATGGAATTGGTATTGATGACGTAAACCGTGTGTACCATCAAAGAATGTTGTAGTCGTTTGAACACCTTGCTTTTTAAGGACTTCATCAAATTCTCTATTTTGTGGATCAAATGGGTCAGCATCTCCAACCGTTAAAAATGTAGGTGGATAATCTTTTGTCACTTGATCAACGGTAGATAGTTGATTAATTCTCGCAAAGTTCTGTTCCCATTCCTTAGTACCCGTATAACTCGTCATAAATAAATCAATTCTAGGAAATTCTGTAGCTCTCACCGTTTGCATATTATATAACCCACCAAAAAGAATGGCAGCTTTTAAATAGTCTTTTTTAATACTTGGCTTCATACGCATTTGTTGTTGCAATTTATCATTTGTTTGTAAAGCCACATATTGACTGGCAATTTGAGCACCTGCAGAATCTCCGCCATATACGATTTGTCTATAATCGATATTAAATTTATTTCTATGTTTTAATGTATATTTAGTAGCTTGATCTAATTGCTGTATTGGTGTCGGATATTGGTAATCAGGTGCTAAAGCATAATTAACATTTACGATGATATATCCTTTTTCAGCAATTTGTGCTAAGTATGGATTCTTATGTCTTTTGTCTCCCGCAATAAAACCACCACCATGCGTCCAAAAAATAACTGGCAATTTCTCACCTTTTTTCATTTTTGAAGGCATAATAATATCCATTTGACTATTTGGTGCACTGTGTCCATAAGATACATCACGTATCAATTTTACTTTCTTATTGTTTAGTAACAATTGATTGGCTCTTTGAGCTTGTAATTGTGCTTCCCTTTGTTTATGTTCCTGATATTTGTTATAACCGTAAAACCCACTTACAACAACGATGATCGCTACAATCAAAATAAACAATCGTCGTTTTTTCCTTTTCATATGTTCACTTCCTCATGTAAGAAGATAGTTTAACATATTCAATTATTTTATGCGATATGTTTTTTGTTATCTCTTTTACGACTAATATATTTAACAACAATTGCAGCACAAATCACTAAACCTATAACACCCATAGCTGGATATAATTTATCAATAAGTGATGAGAAACCTACAAAGCTTAAGCCATAAGCGAGAACCATAGATATCGTCAATAATACAACGTATTTTTTAGAAAACGGTACAGTAAATCTTGCCGTAAATGAGTACATAAGTCCTAAAATCGTGTTGTACATAACCATAAGCATAATCACTGATAATGCAAGCCCAATAACAGGTGAAATTGTTCTAGCGAGTTCTAACGTTGGTATCTCAATATCTTTAATATTAGGATATTCAACTAATAATCCAGCATTGATAAGTGCTAATAATATTAAATATATAATACCACCAATAATGCCACCTAAGCCTGAAATACGTCGCTTATCAGCATCTCCACCAATGGCAATTAATGTACTAAATCCTACTGAGAAGGCTAAACCACCATAAATAAATCCTTGAACAATTCCCCAGAAAAGACTTGGTGATTCAACCGTATCGTTAATTTCAGATATGCCTACTTGGCCATTCACAAAGAAGTAACCTGCTATTATTAAAATAACAATGATTAAAAACGGTGTTACGACACCTAGTGCTTTTACAATTTTATCGAAGTCTAATAAAAGCGTGATATATATAACAATACACATAATTAAAGCACCTAACCAAGTTGGCACCCCAAAACTTTCATTAAATGCTGATCCTGCGCCAGCTATCATCGTTACTGATATACCAAATAAGAAAAATATTAATACATAATCTATAACGATACCTGCTTTACCAAATAAATAGTTAATTGTTGAGCTATGATCATCTGCATCGAGTGCCGTACCAATTTTAGCTACTTGTCTACCAAAAAACGCCAACATTATACCAGATATAATAACTCCTATATACCCGTATAAACCATAGTGGGTAAAGAATTTTATTACCTCTTGCCCTGTCGAGAACCCTGCACCAACAACGACCCCAACATAAGCAAACCCTATTTTTGTTGCTTCTTTCAAATTTGACACAAACTTTCCTCCTCATAATTTTGTTCAACATAATGATGTATACCCACTATTCATGAAAGTATTCCAAAAAATTAAGAGCAAGACTATAAAAGTCCTGCTCTTTTTCATATATATTTATGAATTATCTTTAATTGATTGACTATAATTTGCTCTTGTAACTGTAAAACCAACAATAACTGCTAGTGCAAGTAAAATGATACCAAACCAGTATGACTGATGAATACCTTGTGTCATAGCATGATTAATTTGATCAACTGTTGGTTTCTTGATACCTTCTAATGCTGCTCTTTGTCCACCGTTCATAATACTTACAAAAATCGCAATACCTAATGCGCCACCAATTGGCTGTAACATATTGGATACAGCTGTACCGTGTGGATACATTTCTTTTGGTAAAGCGTTTAATGCGTTTGTATTAGCTGGCATCAATACTGCAGAAATACTAATCATTAATATAATATATACAATAACAAATATCCAAACCGAAATACCTGGATGAATTGTTGAATAAAATATTGATACACATAACAATATGATTAAACCTGGTACAACAAGTTTTCTAGGACCAATTTTATCAAATATGGCACCCATAAAAGGTGACAAGAAACCATTTAATAAAGCGCCTGGTAATAAGATCAGTCCAGCAACTTTAGCACTGAAACCCATAGGACCTTGCAAATACATTGGCATTACAATTTCAGAAGCAAACATTGTCATAATAACGACTACGAAAATGATAACGCCTTTAGTATAATTGTGATATTTAAACACTTTTAAATCTAATAAAGGTTCTTCTAATTTAAGTTGTCTAAAGACAAATAGTATCATTGTAATGATACCGATGATGAGTGTGATATATATTGAAGGACTTGAGAATCCGCCTTCTGTACTACTCACAGAAGAAACACTATATATAATTGTCGCAATACCAATTGTTGATAAAATGATTGAAAAGACATCAATTTTTGGTCTTGTAACTTCTCCAACATTTTGTAAATATCTATATGCGAATATAAACGTAAATAGCATGAATGGGATAACGATTAAAAATAACCATCTCCACCCTAAATAATCAACAATAACACCTGATAATGTTGGACCTAATGCAGGTGCAAACATAATGACTAATCCGAATTGCCCCATAATTTTCCCGCGTTCATTTTCATTATAAAGCATGAGCATTGCATTCATGACAGTTGGAATCATAAGCCCCGTTCCAGCTGCTTGAATCATTCTTCCTACTAATAACATTGGGAAATTAATAGCTAACCCCGCAGTTAAAGTCCCGATAGAAAATATTGTTACTAACCCTAAAAATAACCGTCTCGTTGTAAACCATTGATTTACGACTGCAGACAATGGTGTTAGTACACCCATTACTAACATGAAACCAGTTGCCATCCATTGGACAGTTGGTGCATCAACATCAAATACTGACATTAATTCTTTTAATGCAATATTTAAGAGTGTTTCATTTAAAATCATGAAAAATGTACCAACTAAAAAGACAATCATAATTATTTTTCTTTTAAACTGATTCTCCATTTTTTTCTCCTAAATTTTATTTTGTAACTTGTCTATGATGACATAAAAAAGAAACCTAGTCAAAAGACTAGGTTTATGCATTTTGAGATTTGGATAGTTGTGAAAAATCTACCACTACTTGGTCCATCCTCTTCGCTGTTTCTTTCATAATATTTCTAGCAACTTTATTTTCTGGGTCTATCTTAAGTATTTGCTTACTTATATCAAAAGCTTGTTTGTCAGAAAGTAAAGGTTCCGGTATAGCATGTAAAAGAAGCATTTGTAATAAACTCTTAACTTCTTTATGATCTGTTAAAATCATCGATCTTTCAGCATGATAATAAGCTGAATGAAATGCGCCATCATGTTCACTATATGGATAAACGTGTAACAAGAACGCTAAGTCATGAAGTTCACTTGTTTCTTCCTTCTTAATACAGTCTAATATAAATGTATAAAACATCGTACTTTCTTCTTCGTGAGCTGCTGAAATAAAGTGTTCTTCAAATTCTAAGAAATCCACTTCGGACATCAATCTATATGCAGTATCAAATTCGCCACTTAATATATGACCTTTAATCAAATCCTTCATTCAATGTCCTCCTTTTCTCTCTATGCAACATTCACATTCTTTTCAATGTTAAAATTTTAAAGTCAAAAATATTATAACATGTTTTGTAATAAATTACCTTTAAAAAAGAAAACCAACTTAAATTTTAAAATATAAATGGTGATGATACTTGCATCGGTGATTAAATCGAGCATCACAATTTGGGCATACTTCTTTTAACATATAATCATTGATAGAAATTGTTTCTTTACAAACCCCACAAAGTATCGCATGTACATTAAATTCAGATTGATCCCATCTTTTAATGTCATGCTTTTCACATTCATTATGGCACTTGTAACAAGGATAGAATTTATCACAACATTTAAATTTAATAGCGATGATATCAAGTGGCGTATGATAATGTTCACATCTAGATTCATTATCTACAGTTAAGCCATGTATTTTCACCATAGTATCCTCCAAAAAATTTACTTTAAGTGAACATCTCATAATTATAGCTATTTTGTCAATTTATAATGATTTGACATAAACGATAAATTTTAATAAAATTAACATATGAACATATATTCATATGTTAGGAGAATAATATGACTACAAATACTATTTTAGATGACGAAACATTATTACTTGTATCACAAACTTTTAAAGCATTAAGCGATCCGACTCGCGTAAAGATATTACATTTATTATGTACCGGTCGACATTCTGTAGGTTGTATAGCTGAAACACTTTCGCTAAGTCAATCTTCCGTGTCGCACCAATTAAGATTTTTAAAGAATCTTAGGCTTGTTAAATTTGAACGTGAAGGTAAAAGTATTTACTACTCAATAGATGATGATCACGTTATCTTATTATTAAAACAAGCCATCGAGCATGCCAAACATTAACAATTTAGGAGGTGTTTTTATGGGACATGAACATCATGGACATGACCACAACCATGTTCATACAAATAATAAAAAGATACTACTCATTTCATTTATTATCATTGCCGTATTTATGATAGTTGAAGTGATTGGTGGATATATTACAAATAGTTTAGCTTTACTATCAGATGCTGGACATATGCTTAGTGACGCCATTTCACTCTTTATTGCATTAATGGCATTTAAATTTGGTGAGCGCGTAGCCAATAAGAATAAGACATATGGCTATAAGAGATTTGAAATTTTAGCAGCTTTAATCAATGGTGTCTTATTGATTGGTATTAGTATATATATCTTTTATGAAGCCATTTCAAGATTTATAGATCCACCAGAAGTCGCTTCAACTGGCATGTTAATCATAAGTACAATCGGTTTACTTGTAAATATATTCATTGCTTGGTTAATGTTTAAAGGTTCTGATACGAAAGACAACTTAAATATGCGTGGTGCATTCATTCATGTACTCGGAGATTTATTAGGATCAGTTGGCGCAATCGTAGCAGCACTCATTATGATTACATTCGGTTGGAAATTAGCTGACCCGATAGCAAGTGTTATTGTGGCACTATTAATTATTAGAAGCGGATATGGTGTTACGAAATCTGCATTGAATGTACTAATGGAAGGAACACCATCAAATATCGATGTTCATGAAATATCTGAAACAATCACTTCACACCCAGATATTATTGAAGTACATGATTTGCATATATGGTCCATTACAAGTGACTTAACAGCATTAAGTTGTCACGCAGTCGTAGATAAAGATAAGACTGTACAGGAATGCGATAATATAATAGAAGAAATCAATCATAAACTTATTCATAAATCTATACATCACGCAACAATCCAATTAGAAACACCAGATCATCAACATGACAGTTCCCTACTCTGTTGCATGGAACAAACAGAACACGTACATTAAAAAAGCTAGAACATTTAGGTAAATATACCTAATTTGTTCTAGTTTTTTTACTTTATATAATTTGGTATAGGAATCTCTCTCAGTCTTCGTGCGATACACCTTGATTTTTTACCCTAGCGCACAATATCTCTTAGTCTTCGTGCGATACACTTTGATTTTGTACCTTAGCGCACGATATCTTTCAGTCTTCGTGCGATACACCCGGGTTTTGTATCTTAGCGCACGATATCTTTCAGTCTTCGTGCGATACACCTTGATTTTGTACCTTAGCGCACGATATCTTTCAGTCTTCGTGCGATACACCCGGGTTTTGTACCTTAGCGCACGATATCTCACGGTCTTCGTGCGCTATACCTGGATTCAGTACCCCATCACACTATTCAAACTCAAATTTATGATATGCATTAACTTACTTATAATATACTTTAGTATTTCCTTGTGTAATCATTTTAAAATGTCCTTTCATAATATATGAAAGTGTATTTCTATGTACACCATTACACCACTTCCTGGCTTCTTTCATATTGAATGGTGCTCCTTTCAAATACATTAATTCGTCTAAAGTATTTAAAATAAGTTCTTTTCTAGGTATCTCATTAAAACAGTTAGTGCAAGTGATTATTTTCTTTTTATTTTTCAGTGGTGTATCTATTATATTGTTACATTGTGTACATCTTACACCAGGTTTTAATTTGTTAAATTCATAATTCAGATATTGATGATAATCATCTTCAAAAGGTGTATGGAGATTTTGTAATGTGGTTTTTATTATAGAATTATTTGGAGAGTTATTATTGTTAAGGAGATGTCTTACTTTATTTAACTGGTTTGGTAAAATAATTGTTTCTTCATCTATTTTGCCTTTCATACTAAAATTTCCGTTAATAAATATTATATAGCTTTTTATTGTTCTTTCTATATCTAATTTATCAAGTACTTTATTTAGGATATAGTCATTTCTATCTAATTGAGCTAACGGATATTTAATTACAAACCCGTTATCACAAATCAAATTACCATTATTAAATTCATATTTACCAAAATAATTTTTGATTTCGAATTGATATATAATCTTATCAGTGATAACTATAAAATCAAATTGATAATTTTGAGTACTTTGAAGTTGTAAATCATATATAAACTCTAATTGATCAATAGAGTTTAATATTTCCAAAAACTTCCTTTCACCTTCTTTTCCTTTTTTATATGTTTCATACTTTTGAATATCTTGAGGACTTATATATGTTTTACCTATAAGAGATCCAATCACTGAATAATAGTTCTTTTTCAATGGTTCACCTTCTTTATAAGTTTATTCATTTCCATTTTAATCCATCTCAGTAAAAAAATCAGCCACAACATCAATGTAGTGGCTGATTTCTTCTATATAAATGATTCAAATATTAATTGTTTACCTGGCACTTTCTTATCATCGAATCCTTCTAAGAATGGTTGATTATCATAAGGTACTTTGACTCTTTCTACGTTTATGGCACCATCTTTAACTTCTACTATGCCATACACTGCGTATGCATCGTTATTTAATCCTACTGATCCTGGATTAAAATATATTGTTTCTATATCATCAAAGTGATGTAACACGTGATTATGTCCGAATGTGACAAAATCTGCATCTACTCCGTTAAATAATCCGTGTACATGTTCTAACGAAGGATCTACAATTGGTTCAAATGGATCTTCACTAATATGCTTATCCATATTTTCTTCGAGTATTCGATAATGTGTGAAATAAAATTTTAAACCGTCTATTTCTTTTGTAACTTCACGTTTAAGTTCATTTAAAAAGGTATAATATTTGCTGTCTAAATGTTCTACTATCCATTGATGATGTTCATAGAACTTACTTTTCAAACTTTCAGGATATGGCTCGTTGTTAACGACTGACATAATCGCTTCGTCGTGATTACCAGCAATGTATGTCATATCTTTTCTACTTGTTACGGTTTCAAGAACTTCGTTAGTACAATGGCCAACACCAATATTATCACCTAAGTTATAAATGTGATCTATATCCGTTCGATTATCGATATCTGAAAGTACCGCGTTTAATGCATCGATATTTCCGTGTATATCTGTTAAAATTGCGAATTTAACCATCATAATACTCCTTTATGATTATTGATTAAATTGATCAACTGCTTCTTTAATTTCAACATCTCCTGAAACGACTTGGAATTCTTGACCAATTTTCTCATCATTGTTTAATACTTCAACCAAGACAGTCGCTACATCTTTACGAGGTATTTTTCCACGTTCTACTTCTTCTGCTAAAGTAACTGTTCCAATAGCATCATCATTTGTTAGCGCACCAGGATGAACGATTGTATATGGTATATTAGCGTTTCTTAAATGTTCATCTGCATAGTGTTTAGCTATTGTATAAGGTTTTAAATCTCCTTCAAAAGCTGATCTTCTCGTATCAAATGAAGATACGAGTACAAAATGTTTCGTACCTGCTATTTTACTTGCTTCAATTGATTTAACTGCTCCGTCTAAATCAATAATAATTGTTTGGTCCGCACCAGTATGTCCACCTGAACCTGCTGTAAACACAACTTTATCTGAATCTTTTATTTTTTCAGAAATGTCATTGATGTCGTCATATTCAAGATCTAGTGGTGCTGTTGTTGCTCCTAAGTCTTCAAAGAAACTTGCTTGACTGTTTTTTCTAATACCTGCAACAACTTCATTGCCTTCTGCTACTAAATCTTCAACTAAATGTCTTCCTATTTGTCCATTAGCGCCTATTACGAAAATCTTCATTATAAAACACTCCTCTAAATTTTTTCATGTATAAAACGATAGTTGTGTAATCTATCTGGTGTGATTAACCTTGAAGTCACTTCATATGGCTTTTTATAGTTCATATCAGAAACAACAATTGAACCATCATTTTTTACTTCTTCAACTATTGCGACGTGTCCTAGTTCACCATAATCTGTTTGTAAGATTGAGCCTTCACTAGGTTTTCCGTTCACTTTATAACCTTCTTCTTTGGCACGGTCATCCCAATGTTTAGCGTCACCCCAAGATGAACTAATTTTTTTATCAATTTTCAATCTTTCTTCAAATACATAAAATGTACATTGACCTTCTTGATAAAAATTACCAAGCGAACGGTCATCTGTTTTATCATTCTTTTTAATTTGTTCTGTGCGCATTGCTACTTCTTTTTCTTTCATCTGCTTCTTTACATCTTCAACATAATGATTAAAAAAATCGAATCCACCTTGGCTTTTAAACAGCAATACCATCGTTATGATAGCGACCCATGTTGCAAGGTATATAATGAAGCGGAATAACTTTTTCATAGCTCACTCCTATAACTAATATACCTCAAATATATGAGTTATAACGTAGGATATCAAATAAAGTGCTTATAGCTCTTTACAAAAAATTCGCAAATGCAAGAAAGTTTTTGACAATTAAATGACATTTTCATAGTTTTTTATGGTACCCTAATGATACAAAAAGACAAGAGGTGAATCATATGTTCAAGTTCCAATTGGATTACTTTAGAAATGGACAGGGATTCCATTTAAAAACTATTCTATTTTCTATTTTAGCATCAATCGTTATGATTCTTATAATGTTAATACCGGGTGTATTATTCTTAATCGGTGGTGTCTCACTCGCTTCATCACAAGACTTTTCAGGTGAACCTTCTGGTGGAGGACTAGCGATATTCTTTGTCACTATGGTACTCGGCTTTTTATTAACACTTGGTTTATATATCTTTGTTTTAATTCCTTTAGCTTATGGCATGATTAAATACTACAAAGATACAGACTTAGGTATTGGGCCAAACTTTAGTGATTTATTTATGTTCTTACGAAAAGGAAACTATGTTAAAACATTAAAACTTACAATCATTATAGGTGTGATTAGTGTTGCAATGTATATAGCGATTTATATTGTCGTATTAGTTGTTGAACTAATATTCTTTGCGATATTTGGAACATCTATGGCTATTATGCAACCAAGCGGTTCAAGTGAAGCTTTTGGTGCAATGTCTATATCATTTGTAATCATCATGTTATTTATGATTTTAGTTCTATTCGCAGTGTTTATTCCATTATATTATTTAGTAATATTTATTATGAACACAGTACTTGTTCATATTGATCAAAGATCATTACCCACTTTAACTAAATTCTCAATTGGTTGGAACATTACAAGTAAAGGTCCTAATAATGCTTGGAAATTGTTATTCAGCAACTTACTTTATGTTGTTGTTGCATATATTGTTTTAGCTATTGTTGGTATCATTGTTGCAGTTGTCGTTTCATTTATGCCAGCAGTATTACAAGTTATATTCGCGGTACTTGGATATATTGTGTACTTTATCTTTATGTTTATTGTTTCATACTTCATATACGGAAGTGTTATGAACTTCTATCATAAAAATAAAAATGCACTTTACCCTCCAAATAACAGTAATCCTAATTGATAACATATAAAGCGCTCAATCTAGATGCAATAGATTGAGCGCCTTATTTATTATATTAAATCTTTAATACTATATAAGGATTGTAATTCAAAGTCGGGTTTAACCTCTATATATTCAAAATCACTAAAATTACGATTAACCCATGCCGTTTGAAATCCAAACTTTTGTGCACCAACAATATCCCATTTATTTGATGATACAAATAGTACTTCATCTTTATTATATGGAATATTTTCTTCTAGCAATGCGTATCCATTAGAATCTGGTTTATACACGCCAAACTCTTCAAGAGACAAGATAAACTTAAAGTAACTCGTGATATTTGAATAATCTAGTACTTGTTCTATCATGTTTTTATTGCCATTACTAAATATTATTTGATCGACTTCTGATAATTCTTTTAATGTATGTGCGACATCTGGAAATGGCGTTAATTGATTATATGCTGCCATACATTCGTTAATTTCTTTCAATGAGTAATCAAAATCATTTCTACTGAGCACATATTCAAGTGAATCACGAATCACTTTACTAAATGGTTTATATTCATCCACTAATTGTCTCACATGTGTATATTCAATTAATTTATATCGCCATGCTTTAGCAATCCTATCTCCATTTCCCGGGAATAACTTTTCACATTTTTCTCTTACACTATCTATATCAACAAGTGTTCCATATAAATCATATACAACTGTTTTAATCATTTCATCACCCCTTTAAAACATCACTCATTATATTATATCCAAATGTATATAAAACAATCACACAAAATATATTGCTGACAATATTTTTAGTTTATACAATAAAACCATGTCACCGCAAATCGGACATGGTTTCATAACTTGATTTATTTAATTAAAAACTTTTGACTTAAAAAGTCAGCGACACCATTTTCTACATTTGTACGTCTCGTAACTTCACTACCTAACGCTTTAATATGATCAGGTGCATTTTTCATAACAATTGGATTGTCTACAAACTCGAGCATTTGTCTATCGTTATCACTATCACCAATCGCAAATGTTTCAGTATCTTCTGCAATTCCTAAATAGTCTAAAGTCGATTGAATAGCTGTCGCTTTGTTAACACCTATAGGCATTGTTTCTAAATTACAAGTTGTTGAATGAGATATTGAAATATCTAATTCTTCTTTCATTGGTACGATAAGCTCTTCCCATTTTTTAATTTCTGATTCGTATTTTTTGAAGAAATAAAATTTAGAATAAGCATCTTCAGGTATTTCATCAACCCAATTGATTTTTTCACTTAAAGCTTCTTGTCGTGATTTCCATTCGTTACGTTCTACATCACCTAATTCATCTGTTTGGATTTCAGAAAGTAATAACGTTTTATCACGTTTTAAGGCGATACGATTTTTATAATATGGAAATAACTCATAATAAATTTGATGTTGTTCTGCTAAATCAACAAGTTTACGCACTGTTTCCATAGGCAGTTGGTGTTTAAATATTTCTTTTCCATTAATATATCCTACTGCTCCATTTGAAGATAAGATACCATCAACTTCAAAGTTCTCTGGTACTAAATATGGAATTTCATCATATGCTCTTCCTGTCGCAATAAATACTTTAATGCCTTTTTGTCTAACTTCTTGAATAACATCATTTGTATGATTCGTGACTCTGTTGTCTTCATTTAAAATTGTCCCGTCCATATCTAAAAAAACTGCTTGATTCGTCATGTTGAATCCTCCATATCATTTATCAATATCTATTATTTCATGCTCACAGCGTAAAGGCAATTTTTTTAAATACATGTTACTTTTTAGATAAAATTGGTCTATTATTTTTAAACTCAACATCTACATCAATTCCAAATAAGTTACTCATATTATCACTGTTTAATAGCGCTTGAATATTACCTAATTTGAATACTTCACCATTTTTCAATAAAAGTATGTTTTTAAAGATCGGTAAGACTTCTTCTAAATGATGTGTCACATAAATAATGGTTGGTCCATCACTATCTTGTCCGATATACTCAATTCTTTCTAACAGATCTTCACGCGCTACAAAGTCTAATCCATTTGTTGGTTCATCAAGAATAAGCAACCTCGGTTCAGACATTAATGCTCTACCTATTAATACGCGCGTTTGTTCACCTTGTGATAGCGTTTCAAACCTTCTATTTATATAATGTGTAATACCTAGTGTTTCACAAATATGTTTCGCTTTTTCTTTAATTTCTTCAGTAGGTTCTTCATAAACACCAATTGACGCATAAGCACCACTAATGACTGTTGTAAAAGCATTGTCCTGTTGTCTCATTTTCTTAAATAAAGATGACGAAACATAACCTATTTGTCTTCTAATGCCATCTGCTGAATAACCTGGTCTTCCTTGTTTCATATCTAGTATTTCAAATTCCCCAGATGATGGAGCAGTATACGCGTTAATAATATCGAGAATAGTAGATTTACCTGCACCATTTAGTCCGTATAACACCCAATGTTCTCCATCTACTATTTCCCAAGAAATATCTTTTAATATGTATTTGCCTTCTCTAATCCAATTAATATGTTTCAAATCAAGAAGCATACTTACATCCCCTTTAATATAAGAATTTAGAATATTCACTTATTGTACATGAAACATCTCTTATATTAAAGGTGATTGGATAGGAAGGCTAAATTTTATCATGCTTATTCTGGATTAATATCGAATCTTAATCCATCTGGCGAAATCAATACTTCAGATGCTCTATTCGGTATTTGCATATCGATATTAGCAAGTCCGTAACTATGATCTAAATCTTCACGTTTTTTATTAGATTGCCATGTATTAATCGCAATATGGTGATGATAATCTTTCGTTGACATAAATAATGCATTAGGGAAATTACCTACAACAATTTTTAATCCTAATGTATCAGTATAGAAATCTTTGCTTTCATTGATGTTGCTTGTTTTTAAATGTAAGTGGCCAATCTTAGCACCTTCAGGCATACCATTCCAACCTTCAGTTGAAACATGTTGGACTAATGCTTCTGCGTCTACTTCAAGTGTATCCATATTAACGTTTCCATCATTCCATACCCAAGTTTCTGGATCTCTATCTCTATAAATTTCTAGACCATTTCCTTCTGGATCATTTAAATACAATGCTTCTGACACGATATGATCCCCAGCGCCAAGTCTTACATTTAATCTTGAAGCATGTAATAAAAAGTCAGCTAAATCGGCAGTTGTTGGTAATAATATTGCTAGATGGAATAATCCAGCTTCTCTCATACTTGGTTCTCTACCATCCACTAATAAATTTAATGTAATAGTATGACCTGAGTTACCAATTTCAAATACAGTTTGCTTATCATCTTTACTTTTTATATTTAGACCTAAAATACTGTCATAAAATACAGTCATTTTTTCTAAATCTTTAACATTTAATGTAATGCCTTTTACTAAATTTGCATCTTTACCATGAAACATAACTTGCACCTCTTCTTATTTATTAATAAACAATAGTATACTTTATATACTATAAAAAGTATACTAGTTTGTTTCAAAAAGCAAAAAACCTATACGACACAATTTAAAATTGAATCCGTATAGGTCCTTTTATTACAATTCCATTTCTAATCTCACCATATCTTTGCATTGTATATCATTCTCAAAGATAGGTTCTTCGTAATACTTAACAAAATAATCAATATCTATTGATTTCATTCTAAATCCAGCTTGTTGATAAAGTTTCAACTGCCCTATACCTGAGTTACCTGTTCCTACAGTTATTGTATGACAATGTAAATTTCTCGCTTCATTAATCATATGGTCAATTAATAATTTCCCTATACCTTGATTTTGAAAATGTGGATCAACTGCTAAATTAACTAATTCATATGTATTGGGTCTCGTTAATAACCCAACTGCAATTCCGATATCTTGATGATCTTGTTGATAAACATATACTTGTCCTCTAGTAGCATAATCATTAACAGCATGTTGATTTTCATCTGCTAAAGCTAATAATTCATAATGCCTATCATTTAACTGCTCACATAAAGCTATCATTGTATCACCTTCATTGTTTAAGTTATGAAACTTTCTTCTTTCTAATAAACCAAATGATAAATACAATTATACCAATTGCAATGACTGCATACATAAAGTGAGAATAAACATCCATATAATTGACGATTTGATGCCAATTATCTCCTACTTTAGCGCCTACAAGTACTAATACTAAATTCCAAATCAATGTACCGATTATCGTTAATACTAAAAATAACCATTGATTCATACCGCTCATACCAGCTGGAACGGATATTAAACTTCGAATAAGTGGAATAAATCTACAGAAGAATACAGTCCATGGTCCATATTTATCGAACCAAGCATCTGCTTTTCTTACATCTTCTTTCGTTAACCTAAGATATTTTCCCCATTTCTCGATAATTCTTTCGATTCTTTCAACATTTAGAATACGACCAATCCAATATAATATGACAGCACCGCCTACAGAACCTATTGTAGATGCAACGACTACACCTAAGACTGTTAGATCTGACTTAGTGGTCATGAAACCTCCAAATGTTAAGATAACCTCTGATGGTATGGGTGGGAAAACATTTTCCAATAATATCAATAAGGCTATACCAAAATAGCCAAATTGTTCCATTACACTTGTAATCCAACTCTCCATTGATTTGCTCCTTTAAGTTGATATCTTTCTCTTTTTATTGCTTTGTAAATATAAACATTCGATAATAATAAATAAAACATAATGATGAAACTTAATTATATAATATATGTTGCTGAATAAGTGTAAGACTTAAGTATGAACATGACAATTTATATTTATATGAATTGTCATTACTTTTTATTTTACAATAAAATGATTCATAAAAAAATTCACACCCATTTATATATGAGTGTGAATGAGTATTTATAATTTAACTTTTTTTAATCTTAATGCATTTGTGACGACACTTACAGAGCTTAATGCCATCGCAGCACCTGCAACCCAAGGTGCTAGGATACCTACTGCAGCAATTGGTATGCCTGCCGTATTATAGCCGAATGCCCAGAATAAGTTTTGTTTAATATTTTTAATTGTTGCATGACTTATTTTAATCGCTTTAGGAATAAGTAATAATTCTCCACCAAGAATTGTTACATCTGCCGCTTCAATCGCAACTTCCGTACCAGTTCCAATTGCGATACCAATATCTGATATTGCTAACGCTGGCGCATCATTAACACCATCACCGACCATTGCAACCTTTTTACCAGTACTTTGAATATCTTTAATTTTATCGGCTTTTTCATTTGGTAATACTTCAGAAATGACTTTTTGAATACCTACTTGACTTGCGATAGCCTGAGCTGTTCTTTCGTTGTCACCTGTAAGCATCACGACTTCTAATCCTTCCTCTTGAAGCATTTTAATCGCTTCTGGTGCACTGTCTTTAATCGTATCCGCAACTGCGACTATACCTTTAAATGTACGATCCACAGCAACTAACATAGCTGTTTTACCTTCTAATTCTAAATTGGACATGTCTTGTTCAAAATCTTTCGTTTCGATACTATGTCTTGCCATTAATTTTCGATTACCCACTAATATTTCTTTATTCTGAATAGTAGCTTGAATACCGTATCCAGGTATTGCATCAAAGTCGTCTACATCATTTAATGCGACTTCTTGTTCTGTAGCATATGCAACAATAGCTTCAGCAAGTGGGTGTTCTGATCCTTTTTCTGCACTTGCTAAAAGACTGAGTGTTTCTAAGTCGCCAGTATAATCCGTAACTTCAGGTTTACCTTTTGTAATTGTACCAGTCTTGTCTAGCACAATTGTATTTAATTGGTGTGTACGTTCTAAATGTTCGCCACCTTTAAATAATATGCCATTCTCGGCAGCTTTACCCGTACCAACCATAATGGATGTTGGCGTAGCTAATCCAAGCGCACATGGGCAAGCAATGACAATCACAGCAATTGCTGCTACTAATGCACGTTCAAACTGACCTGGATCCACTAATGTTATCCATACAATAAATGTTAAGATGGATATCCCAACAACAATCGGAACAAAATAACCAGAAATAACATCCGCTAATCTTTGGATAGGGGCTTTAGATCCTTGCGCTTCTTCTACAATTTTAACGATAGAAGCCAGTGCCGTATCTTTACCTACTTTTGTTGCTTTAATATGAATTAAACCATTCTTATTAATCGTTGAACCAATGACTTCTTCATTTATCGTTTTTTCAACAGGAATAGATTCACCGGTAATCATAGATTCATCTATTGATGTACGTCCTTTTTCAATAATACCGTCCACCGGTATCTTTTCACCTGGTTTGATATTCAATATATCACCGACAACGACATCATCAATAGGTATCATGATCTCTTTATCATCCCGAATAACTCTTGCTTCTTTAGCTTGTAAATTTAATAAAGATGATAAAGAATTCGTTGTTTGACTTTTAGCGCGTTTTTCTAAATATTTACCAAACAAGATTAACGTAATTAACACTGCACTTGTTTCGAAATATAAATGCGGCATATAAGATGGATTACCAATTGTTTTGATAGCTTCATATAAACTATAAAAATATGCTGCACTTGTTCCTAATGCCACTAAAACATCCATATTAGCGCCACCATTTTTCAAGTTCTTATAAGCACCAACATAGAACTGCCAGCCAATTATAAATTGAACAGGTGTTGCTAATATCAATTGAAACCAAGGATTCATTAAGATATCAGGCATAGGCATATTAAATAAATGCACAAACATCGTTAATAAAAGTGGTAATGATAAAATAGCAGAAATAATAAGTTTAGTTTTCATTTTCTGTACTTCTTGTTCTTTATGCGTTGTTTTATTTTGAACATCACTTTTAGTAGCAGCGTCATATCCTAAATTTTTAATTTTATTAATGATACTTTTAACATCTATTATTTCAGGATTGTATTCAACATTAGCTTGTTCAGTCGTTAAATTAACTGTTGCTTGTGTAATGCCTTCTTGTCGATTGAGTACTTTCTCGATACGATTAGAACATGCTGCACATGTCATACCATAAACATCTAATTCAGCCTTTTCAGTTAAGACACCGTATCCGAGATTTTCAATTTTATTTGTTACATCGGATAAATTTGTAGCGTCATTATTGAAAGTGATGGATGCTTTCTCAGTCGATAAATTCACTTGAGCATCAACACCATCCATTCTGTTTAACACTTTTTCAATGCGATTGGAACAAGCTGCACATGTCATACCCGTTACACCAACAGTAACATGTTTAGATTCACTCATTTCGTTTACCTCCTTACTTAGAAAATTGTTTAAGTACACTCATCAATTCATCAATCATTTCTTCACCTTCACCATTTTGAATAGCATCCGTCACACAATGTTTAACATGTCTTTCCGTTACCGCAAGTCCAACATTTTTCAAAGCAGACTGTATCGCACTAATTTGTACTAATATATCCACACAATATCTATCTTCTTCAACCATACTTTGAATACCACGCACTTGACCCTCAATACGTTTAAGTCTATTGATCACTTTATCTTTTTCCTCTTTCGTTCTAGGTGTTACAGTATGTTCATGTAAATATTCACTCATACAATCACGTCCTCTCTTTATTTAATACTATACCCCCCTATAGTATATTTTTCAATATAAAAGCTCAAAAAATTTGTAATGAGATGTTGAATAACGGCAGTTTATTATTATGGGCTGCCTTAGTTACAATTCCTCGGACTTTTGTTACTACAAGTCATCATACACGCCTATCCGTATATAATATATTCAAAATTTACATAAAAAAACACCTGAGCTACTTGCTCAGGTGTTTAATATCATTCTATTCAACTGTAACTGATTTAGCTAAGTTACGTGGTTTATCTACGTCACAACCTCTGTGTAATGCAGCGTAGTAAGAGATTAATTGTAATGTGATTACTGATACAAGTGGTGATAACATTTCATGAACGTGTGGTATTACATACGTATCATGATCGTGTTCTAAACCTTCCATAGAGATAATACATGGATTAGCACCACGTGCTACAACTTCTTTAACGTTACCACGAATCGATAAGTTAACTTTTTCTTGTGTAGCTAATGCAATGATTGGTGTACCTTCTTCAATTAATGCAATTGTACCGTGTTTTAATTCTCCTCCAGCAAATCCTTCTGCTTGGATATAAGAAATTTCTTTAAGTTTCAATGCACCTTCAAGACCTACATAGTAATCCATTGTACGTCCAATAAAGAATGCGTTACGTGTTGTTTCTAAGAAATCTTTAGCAATTTGTTCCATTTTAGGCGCATCGTCAACAATTGCAGTGATTGCAGTTGTTACTTTCGCTAATTCAGGAATAATATCTACGCCAGTATTTTTGTTATGTGCATTCGCAACTACTTGAGAAAGAATTGCTAATACAGCGATTTGTGCTGTGTATGCTTTTGTTGATGCAACAGCGATTTCAGGTCCAGCATGTAAAATTAATGTATGATCTGCTTCACGAGATAAAGTTGATCCTGGTACATTTGTAATTGTTAATGCTTTGTGACCCAAACGTTTAGCTTCTACTAATACTGCACGGCTATCTGCTGTTTCACCTGATTGTGAAATAAAGATGAATAATGGTTTTTCAGATAATAAAGGCATGTTGTAAACGAACTCTGAAGCTACATGTACTTCGGTAGGAACGCCTGCCCATTTTTCAATGTATTCTTTACCTACTAAACCAGCATGGTAACTTGTACCACATGCAACGATATAAATTCTATCTGCTTGTGCAACATCTTCAATAATTTCTTTATCGATTTTAAGGTTACCCTCTTCATCTTGGTAGTTTTGAATAATGTTACGCATAACACCTGGTTGTTCGTGAATTTCTTTTAACATGTAGTGATCATAAGTACCTTTTTCAACGTCTGAAGCATCGATTTCAGCTTTATAGCTATCTCTTTCAATTACGTTACCTTCTTGGTCTTTAATGATCACTTCATCGCGTTTTACGATAACAATTTCGTTGTCGACTAATTCTTTATAAGTATCTGTTACAGCTAACATAGCAATTGCATCTGAAGCAATTACATTAAATCCATCACCGATACCAACTAATAATGGTGATTTATTTTTAGCTACGTAGATTGTGTCAGCATCTTGTTCATCTAATAAACCTAATGCATATGAACCATGTAATAATGATAATACTTTATTGAAAGCATCTTCTGTAGTTAATCCTTCGTTTGAGAAGTGTTCAATTAATTCAACAATAACTTCAGTATCAGTATCTGATTTAAAAGTGATACCTGATAAGAATTCATTTTTAAGTTGTTCATAGTTTTCAATGACACCATTGTGTACTAATGTGAAACGACCAGATGTTGATTGGTGAGGGTGAGCGTTCTCATAGTTTGGCACACCGTGAGTTGCCCAACGTGTATGTCCAATACCAATATTTCCATCAAAGTCATCAGAAGCTGCTTTACGTAATTCAGCAATTCTTCCTTTTTCTTTAAATACTTTAATTTCTTCTTCGTTTCTTACAGCAATACCAGCTGAATCATAACCTCTATATTCTAATTTTTCTAATCCTCTAAGTAATAATTCTTTAGCATTTGCTGTACCTATATATCCTACTATTCCACACATAATCAAAATTCCTCCAATTTTAAATAAGCGGTCAGACTTTAAAATTTTAGTCTAGTCGCTTTCAATACTCTGTTCAATTTATGGCTATTTCAATGTCTTTGGACATACAGTCACCTATATGCTTTAAACATTGAACTTCGAATGGGCCACATCCGGGATAGCATCCGCCGATAATTCGATAACTATCCTCCTCGTCAACAAAGTTCATAACACTCATTCAGCATGTATCTGATTATACGTGCCTCTTCAATCGTGTATACTCTTTGTTCAGGCGCTATAAGTTTCCTTATTTCGATAAACCTCACAATCCTCCTTAAGCAAGCTCTCTTCATTCTACAATGAAATTGTAAGTTGTGCAATTATAATACTATATTTAGTGCAATTTTCTCATAAAAATATAATAATAACAGTTGTAATAAATAAAACAAAAAATCTGAGACATACAAAAGTTGTCTCAGATTAATAATATATTTATTCAATTCCCATTTCTTGTTCTACTACTTCTGCAATACTGTTAACAAATCTTTCAGCATCTTCTTCTGTTTTAGCTTCAACCATTACACGAACAAGTGGTTCAGTACCTGATGGTCTTACTAATATGCGACCTTCGCCATTCATTTCAACTTCAACTTTAGTCATGATTTCAGAAACTTTAGCATTTTCTTCAACACCATATTTATCAGAAACTCTTACGTTTACTAATTTTTGTGGATATTTTTTCATTTTGCTTGTTAAGTCACTTAAACTTTTACCTGATCTTTTAACGATACTTGCAAGATGCGCACCCGTCAGTAAACCATCACCAGTTGTATTATAATCCATCATAACGATATGACCTGATTGCTCTCCACCTAGGCTGTAAGAACCGCGTCGCATTTCTTCTACAACATATCTATCTCCAACTTTAGTTTTGTTAGATTTAATGCCTTTTTCTTCTAGTGCTTTATAGAAACCTAAATTACTCATCACTGTTGAAACGACCATGTTATCTTTTAATTCACCATTTTGTGCCATATCTTCAGCTAACACATACATGATTTGGTCACCGTCAACGATTTGTCCTTTATCATCTACAGCAATGATTCTATCCCCATCACCATCAAAAGCTAAACCAAGATCTGCACCATGTTCAATAACAGCTTTTGCTAATTCTTCAGGGTGTGTAGAACCAACATTTAAGTTAATATTATAACCATCTGGCTTACAACCAATTGTTTCGCTAGTTGCTTCTAAATCACCGAATAAATATGGCGCAAGAGAATAAGTAGCACCATGTGCACCATCTAGGACAATTTTCAATCCATCTAAATCTCCATCAACAGTTGATTTAATATAGCTTATATATTTTTGTGCACCTTCAAAGTAATCCGAAATATGATTTAATTGGTTACCTGTTGGTCTTGGTAAATTGTCTTCTGTAGAATCTAATAAGTTTTCAATTTCTAATTCTTCATCATCCGTTAATTTGAAACCATCTGGACCAAAGAATTTAATACCATTGTCAGCTACTGGATTGTGTGACGCACTGATCATAACACCTAAATCTGCATCCACTTCTCTCGTTAAATAAGCTACACCTGGTGTTGAAATAACGCCTAATCTCATGACTTCTGCACCAATTGATGAAAGACCTGCGATTAGAGCTGCTTCTAACATTTCCCCAGAAACACGTGTATCTCTACCTACTAATACTTTAGGATTTTCACTACCATGTTTCTTCGATAATACATAACCACCAAATCTACCTAATCTAAATGCGATTTCTGGTGTTAACTCTGAATTAGCTACACCTCTAACACCATCTGTACCAAAATATTTGCCCATTATAATTCTCCTTTAATTCCATTAGTTTTTAGAAGTTTCTATTTTTGCTTCAACATTTTTAAATTCTGCTTCGTCCACACCATCAGGCAAGCTAAGATTTATTTTCTTAGTTGTATCACCGTCAACATTAGAAATATCGACAGGTACATCTATTGATCCTATACCATCAATCACGTTTCTCGAACCATATATTTTAACTTCGTTTTTATCTAAAGTAATATCATCAATATTTATATTTTTAGATGCACTACCTTTTGTAACAGGATTTAATGTCACAGTTTTACTAGATCTTGCAACTTTAATATTTACGTTAACAGTATCTGGTCTAATCTGAACGTCAAGTTTATTTAAATTGCTATCAAGCACACTGATACCCGCTTTTTCGGTCGTATCATCTGTTAATTGCTTCGTTTCATCTAAAGTAGCTTTAACATAAGCAATTTTATTAAGTTCTTCTTGTCCACCTGTAATTGTTACTTGTGATGGATTAACAGTTTCTCCTACTAGCTCATATCCAGAAGCAATTCTGTTTTGGTTAATCTCTGCTTCAATTGGATATTTTTTAGAAACTTTGTCTTGTAACGTTACATTTGCGCTTTTAGGCACAACTGTCGCTTTAAGTTCATCACTTAGTCCTTTGATTTTAAAGTTTTCTTTATATTGTCCTACTGATTTATTTTTCAAATCCAATTCTACTTTAAAATTCAATAATTTTTCAGCCTGTAATATTGTTGATTGTGGACCAGAAACTTTTACATCTACTGTTTTAGGTGCGCCAGATAAATATAATTCTTTTGTATTATAGATTGTATCTACCGGAACATCTTCTATTACATGATCTGAACTTTTCAAAGCATTTTCTGAAAACAAGCTACCGAACACATTATTCACAGATAAGAACATGAGTAGCGCTAAAATTAAAGCTACAAAACGTAAACCCCATTTAGATTCTAGCATCTACTTCACATCCTTTCTGTTTTGAACAGAACCAAACCAATGCTCAACTAGTAACTCTCTAAAGGCTTCACTTGATATTTCTTTTCTTAACCGACCATCAATTGTTACAGATATTGAACCTGTTTCTTCTGATACTACAACTGTAAATGCATCTGATACTTCTGAAATTCCTACAGCTGCTCTATGACGCGTCCCTAAACTTTTAGAAATTTTTTGACTGTCAGATAACGGCAAATAACTTGCTGCTGTAGCAATTTTTTGTTCCCGTATGATCATCGCACCATCATGTAATGGTGTATTTGGAATAAAAATATTTGTGAGTAATTCTTGAGAAATATCAGCATTAATAGGTATACCAGTTTCTATGTAGTCTTGAAGTCCTGTTTCTTTCTCAAATACAATTAATGCACCTATTCTTCTTTTGGCCATATACTGAACAGCTTTATCAACACTATCAGTTAACCTTTCTTGTTCTGCTGATGTCGCTATATTTACTCGTTTAAATAGACTTCCTCGCCCTAATTGTTCCAACGCTCTTCTAAACTCTGGTTGGAATATTACAATGATTGCTAAAAATCCCCATTGCAATACAAAATCAAATAAAAGCGTAGTAGTCGTCAAATTCAAAAAATTACTTACTGTTCTACCAATTATGATGAAAAATATACCTTTTAATAGTTGTATCGCTTTTGTACCTTTAACGACAGTTATAATTAAGTACAATACATACCATACAATAATTAAATCAAGTATACCTGTTATAACTTTTAAGGCACTTAATTCACCAAAAATGTCAGGTAACTGCATAGTATCTCCTCCGTGTTTCATTTACCTAGTGCTTATTATAACAATTTTTGAGATATATTGTTAATTTAATTATATATAAAACAAAAAAAGCCTCTATAAAAGAGACTTCTTCATTAAAGTATATTTTATCCGTGATTGTCAATTATAATAATTTCTCTCCAAAGAATGATCCCATTAATCCAATTGCTTGATGAGCCGTTTTATTATATTCATCGATAAGAGGATTTACTTCAACTAGATCAGCAGATACAATTAAGTTTGACTCATGAAGTAACTCCATAGCTAAATGACTTTCTCTATATGTTGCGCCTCCCGGTACTGTTGTGCCCGTACCAGGCGTTTCGACTGGATCTAATGCATCAACATCCAATGAAAGATGTACACCATCCGTTTTATCTTTTAAGTAATCTATCGTTTCAGATATAACTTGATTCATGCCAAGTTTATCTATATCTGCCATTGTATATGTACGTATGCCTGATTTTTTAATATATTCCTTCTCACCATCATCTAAATCTCTCATACCAATTAGAACGATATTTTCAGGTTTTACTTTATTCTTATAACCACCGATATTCATTAATTCATCATTACCTTCACCTAATAAGACTCTTAATGGCATTCCATGAATGTTCCCACTCGGTGAAGAATCTAATGTATTTAAATCTCCATGTGCATCATACCAAATAACCCCAAGATTACTATAATGTTTACTGATACCAGCTATTGATCCAATTGATAATGAATGATCTCCACCTAAAATTAAAGGAAAGTTACCATTATTCATTGTTTCATTTACGGATTCATATAAGTTATTTGAAAATGAAATCACTTCATCTAAATTTCTTAAACCTTCTTGTTCGCTTTTATATTTTTTCATATCTATAGTAGGTGATTCAACATTACCTTTATCTATGACATTGTGACCTATATTTTCTATTCTCTCAATCAAACCAGCATATCTCAATGCATCTGGCCCGAAATTAACACCTAATTTCCTTTGACCAAAAGCAGTTGGCGCACCGATTATTTCAATGTTCTTTTTCATAATTTCAAATCCCCCTTAATTTGCATTACTATTATATTCTAGTATATGTAAGCACTTACATCAAGATATATAAGGTTTTATGGATAATATTAATATATTCCAAATATTTATACGTATATACATCATTTTATGCATATTTTTCTTCAATAAAAAAGAGACATTAGTTAAACTAATGTCTCTTACATATGAGCCATAGAGGATTCGAACCTCTGACCCTCTGATTAAAAGTCAGATGCTCTACCAACTGAGCTAATGGCTCTTAATGGCTGGGCTAGCTGGATTCGAACCAGCGAGTGACGGAGTCAAAGTCCGTTGCCTTACCGCTTGGCTATAGCCCAAAGATGGTGGAGGGGGGCAGATTCGAACTGCCGAACCCGAAGGAGCGGATTTACAGTCCGCCGCGTTTAGCCACTTCGCTACCCCTCCAGCTTATGAAATTAAATGGTGGAGAATGACGGGTTCGAACCGCCGACCCTCTGCTTGTAAGGCAGATGCTCTCCCAGCTGAGCTAATTCTCCATAAATAATGACCCCTACGGGATTCGAACCCGTGTTACCGCCGTGAAAGGGCGGTGTCTTAACCGCTTGACCAAGGGGCCATGGCTCCACAGGTAGGACTCGAACCTACGACCGATCGGTTAACAGCCGATAGCTCTACCACTGAGCTACTGTGGAATAATAAAAT